>DATHAV010000041.1:0-9938 GCA_035296505.1 Pseudoxanthomonas sp. | reverse complement strand
CAAGTCGGAATCGTCTGCGGGCTGCATGCGGGGCATTGTGCGGGAGTGCGCCGGCTTGCGGCCAGCGCGTCGCTCTTGGGATTTCGACGACCGTTTCTCCGACCTGAGCCATGGTCAGCTGGTGATGATCGCCGGCTGGGGCATGTTCCTGTGGCTCATCGTGGCGCTGGCGATCCGGATCGCGCCACCGGTGCTCTTCGAGCGCGGCGCATGGACCGCGCTGCTCTTCGCCAGCGCGCTGCCGAACGCCTGGATCACCATCCGGCTGACGCGCAGGCTGTTTTCCCTGGCTCCTTGGCAGATCGTACCCGCGGCCGCGTGCGCCTCCGCCGCGGCCATGCTTCTGGACGGCGTTGCCCTCACTTGGACCACGCTGTACGGCCCGGAAAACAAGGATCTCGTGCCTGCGGCGGCGATGCTGCTCTGGGGCGTGGCGTGGATCCTCGTCTTCGCCTTCGTCGAATCCCGGCGCGGCGTCGCCCGGATGGCGGCGGACAGGCCCGGGAACGGGGAGGTCCAGGCGCATGCTGGATGAGGCTTCACAACTAAGACCTGGAATGAAGTCGCTCGACCGCATTGTCATTCTGAACTTGGCGCTGGTGCTGGCGCATCAAGTGGATGCCGCGTACTGGCACGAGTGGGAGATGTTCCAGGTCCCGGGCGGAATACAGGCCTTCGCCGCACTCAATGTCCTGATCTTTCTTTTCCTGCTTTCGAGCCTGGTGCCGATAGTCCAGCGAAGGCCGTCGGGCTTCAGGTGTTCACTGCTCATCGCCGCCGCATGCGCTTCTGTTTTTCCGATACATGCGGGTTTCGCGCTGGCGGGCTTCCCTCAGTTCCACCTGCCGTTCTCGATCTTTCCGATAGCGGCCACTTTCCTGGTGTCCTTGCTGCAGGCGGTTCTGACGCTGCGCATGCGTGTTGATTTCGGCGATGCCTGACCCGGCAATCAGGCGATCACGCTCCCGGTCCGATCACGCTCCGCAAACGCGCCGTAGCGGATACAGTCCCGCCCCGATCGATTTCACTTTTAGCAGCTTGGCGCTTCGCTTTCATCCGGGGCGGGTCAAAATCCAGCCAGGAGCTTCGGCAGATGAAGGAAACCGCTATGGACGTCCATTCCGATACACCTGGCAGGGGTCACGGCTGCGTAAAACCGGGGGTTCGTTCGAACAGGCGTCATTGGACGGCAGGCTGCTTGACGGCGGCCTTGCTGCTGACGGCCCCGGGCGCGCACGCCCAGGCAGATGAGAAGCGCTGGTCGCTGGGATTGGGAGTGGTAGCGTACGACTCCATCTACGCGACGGACGAAGCGCGCATTCTCCCGGTGCCGGTGGCTTTATACGAGGGCGAACGCTTCTTCTTTCGCGGCCGTTCGTTCGGCGCGCATCTTTTCCAGTCCGGGACCCTGACCTTCGACGTGGTGGGAGCGCCTCGCTTCGAAGGCGTGAAGGCTTCCGATCTCGACGCCGACGCGCTCAGGCGCGCAGGTGTCGATGCCTCGATCGTCCGCAACCGGCACGACGGCATCGATCTCGGCGCCGGCCTGCAGTGGCGGACTCCCATCGGCCTTTTCGGCATCGAGCACCGTCAGGACATCGGCGGCGCGAGCCGGGGCGGATTGTCCATGGTTACCTACAGCGCCCCCATCGTTTCGGGTTCGACCACGTTCCTGCCCCATCTGGCCATCAAGCACCATTCCGCCAAGAGCGCGAACTACTACTTCGGCACCTGGAGGGACGAGATCGCGCGCGGCGCACCCGGCTATCGGCCGGGCGCCTACACCTCGCCCGAACTCGGTCTGACCGTGCTGCACCAACTGGGTGAGCGCTGGAGCGCCGTCGGGGCCGTGACGGTGGAGCGTGTGCCCGACGAAGTGTCGCGCAGCCCGCTGGCCGATCGCGACCGGGAGCTGTCGGGCAGCCTGACGCTGGCGCTGCTCCGCAAGTTCTGACGTCAGGGCGTTCGGCGGTCGGTGGCGCTCACTGAGCGTGGTCCAAGGATGCTGAAGCGCTCTCGAATTGAAGAGCTGGACAGGGCCAGTGAGTGCCGGCGCGGGATCGTCCGCGCAGCCTCAGGACGATCATGAAAGACAAGCGGAGAAGCGGAGAAGGAATTTCCCTTCCATCGCCGTGGCGCTGATCGAATGAGGGGCTTTGAAGCGGCGGACGGCCATTGCGGCGAGGGAGGTTGTGCCGCACGCGATACCCAAGCAGTACAAGAACAGCCTCTGTTGTAAGGAATGAACCGGACGCACCCATGTATCCAGAGGGATAGCAGTAAAAACATCGTGGGATATTCTTTGAAAGATATTAATCAACGGTTGAAGCCGTTCTTTCGAACTCGTACAATCTTCGATGTTGCAGCATTATTCCAAAAATTCCAGTCCTTGAAAAAAGATTTTCCCCACAATTTTACAGTGGAATTGGGCTGTGTTTGGCAAATAAAGAAATAATCTCCGCCAATGCAGTTCATTTTCTTCTCTCGATGCAATTCGGTCCAGCCAAATTATTTATGTTCATCTTCTTTGCCGTCAAGGCCGAATGAAAATTCCTTCATGGTCAAGTCGGTTCCGCCCTCCCCGTTGGGACTTATCCAGCGACTTGGATCCGATTGGGATGATTGAATTATAATGGGTTGCTTAAAAGGGGTTTCCACATGAATTGAACCGTTTTTGGCAACAAGACGTACGGCATAGGTACCCGACCAGAGGTCGGTTTTCGAGATGACTTGTGCGCTTACTGAACCGGATGCTCCAATAAGACCAAGGATCAGAAAGAGGATTTTCATAAAGTTTCCTTTTGACAATTCATTCGTGACCAGTATGGCAGGCAGCAATCTCCACAGTCAGGTCGCAAGCTCTTCCTGTCAACCAGGCATTCGAGCAGTAGAGCTTCTGGTTTGTGTGGTGCTGGGCTCCAGCAAGGCTAGTTATAAGGTCATAGGGTCGCCTGATTAACGCCAGCCGCGGCTCGGAGAACAAGTGCTCTTTCGTGATCGCGCAGTCGAAAGCTTGAGTCGAAACAGCGGGCTTGGCCCCCGGCGCCGCTCACTGCGATGGATGGCGCGGCCTCGGCTATCTATCCGCTCGAGCGTCATACGACAAACAAGGGAGCGGCTTTGCCGCCAATCGCATGCCTCCATCCTGGCCTGCGCAGACTCTAGGCGCGCCCGCCGCGACGCCGTGCAGCCAGCACCGAATCCAGCGCGTAGCGTCCACCGCCCTGCGCGGCGAAATGCAGCCCCAGCAGGACCAGCACCAGCGCCGGCCACCAGCCGCGGAAGTCCTGGTGCCAGTGCACCATCATTACCGCGACCACGAAGTTGATCGCCACCACCAGACCGGCCCATCGCACCAGCAGGCCGAGCACGAGCAGTACCCCGCACACGAACTGCGCGTAGACCGAAAGCGGCGCCATCAGATGCGGCCAGGCGAAGCCGTGCTGCGTGAGGAAGGCGACGAACTCCTGCATCCGCTCGGGGCCGAAGACGTTGTCCTGGGTGCCGTGCACCAGGAACGCGCCGCTCACCGTGCGCAACAGCATCAGCGTGACGTCGGGCAGACGCCCGTGGGTGGCGGTGTGCGGTGTTTTCATCGGCCATCCTGCCCCGGCGAAGTCCGCACTCTAGCCCTCCACGGACGCCGGACGCATGGGCCGGAAGTTGGTGGGCCTGCATCGAACAGGAAGCGCAGCGCGCTTTTTGGACAGGCGAAGCGCAATGAGAATGCGCCGGTGGCCACCCGCACCGGCATCAGCGTGACGCCGGTGGCAGACGTCCGCGCATGCCGGTGTGCGGTGTTGTCATGATCGATCCTGCCCCGGCGAAGTCCGCACTCTAGCCGCGAACGCTGGACGCATGGGCCGAAGTGGGTGGCCGCGGTTAGGCAGGTACGCTGCGCCAGCGGCAACCCCGCGCGGCTCGGTCAGCCCGCTCGTTCGCGGAATACGTGCCGGCGGTGCCGATAGAAGCTCGCATGAGGCAGAGTGTCCAAGGGTGCGCCTGGCCCGCGCTGCGCCATGAAGCGAGCCATCCGGCGCCAAGCGCCCGATCCAAAGGCGCGAGCCGCCGCGCATGGCCGCATGCGGCTTCTAGAGATCCACGCCGAAGCCAACGCCCCCGCTGGTGTCGTCGCTGGAGAACGCCGCGCCGATGCTCATCGAGAGGTTGTCGCCGAAACGGCGGCCGTAGCCTATGGATACCGCCCGCTCGCCGTCCTGGACGCCGACGCCCACCGCCAGCCGCCCACGCCCGGGTTTGGCATAGGCGCTGTTGCCCGCCATCTGCATCATGGCCGCCGACATCGCGCCGTTCCTGCTGATGCGCCTGTCCTGCCGTTCGAACCGGTCGTTGACTTCCGTGCGCAGGCCGCCGAAGTCCAGCGTGAGCGCCTGGAAGCGCTGGTCGGTGTAGCTGTTGGCCGAGCTCAGTGCCGCGGTCGCGCGCGTGTCCGCATAGGTCCTGGAGGTCTGCAGGATGGCCGCGTCGCCCGCGTCGGCGCGCGCGTTGGCCGCGGTCACCGCCGTATCGGTGTACCCATTGGCGGTGCCGACGGCATTGGTGGCGGCGATGAGTGCGGTGTTGGCGGCCGAATGCGCCGTCGCCGTATTCGCCAGCGCAGTATCGGCGGTGGAAAGTGCGGTCTTGGCGGTGGACAGGGCGGCGGCCTGCGCCGTTGCCGCGTTCGCCAGCGCAGTCTCCGCGGTGGCCTGCGCCGTTGTAGCTTTCGCGAGTGCGGTGTCGGCGGTGGACAGGGCGGTGTTGGCGGTGGTAGCCACCGCGTTCAACTGGCCGACATTCACCGCATCGGTCGCCGCGGTACCGGCCGCGACGTTGGTGATCTGGCGTTCGGCTCCGGCCGCGCCCACCGAAAGGGTGTTGTCGCGGTCGGCGATGCTGCCGTTGCCGAGCGCCATGCTGTCGGTGCCGGACGCCTGCGCGCCGACGCCGATGGCCGCGCTGCGCAGGCCGGTGGCCGAATTGTCGCGTCCGATCGCCAGCGAGTCGACGCCGCTGGACGTATTGCCATTGCCGACGGCGGTGGAGTTGGCGCCGCTGGCGCTGTTGAGGTAGCCGAGCGCGGTGGCGCGCGCGGCCCCCGCGAAGCTGCCAAAGCCGATCGCCGTGGCGAACGGCGAGTCGTCGGCGACGGACGCATCCGTGCCGATGGCGATCGAACTGTCGGAGCCGTCTTCCACGCTTGCATTGGTTCCGACGGCGATGGCGGATTGCGAACCGGCCCCCGTGTCTGTGCCTACCCGTGCGCCCGTGTCGTACGAGCTGCCGCCGCCGATCGCAATGGAACCCTGCGAGGCGCTCGCCGTATTGCCGAGCACGTGGCTATAGCTGCCGAGTGCGGTGCCAAAGCTGCTGGTGACGTAGTTGTTGAAACCCAGCGCCGTGGAGTAGTCCCCGGAGGCAAGCCCTGCAAAGCCGAGCGCGCTGGCTCGGACTCCGCTGGCGGTGTTGCCGTAGCCGAAGGCGGAGCTGAAGGAGCCGCTCGCGATGTTGCTTGTACCGAAGGCACTACTGAAAAACCCCGAGGCCTCGTTTCTCCCACCGAAGGCACTGGCGAAAACGCCGCTCGCCGTATTGAAGTAGCCGACCGCGCTTGCCTCTATATGGCCGGCATGGTTGGCGTAGCCGATGGCGTTGGACCGATCGCCTTCGGCGAGGTTGGCGGAGCCGATGGCGTTGGACTGATCGCCTTCGGCGCGGTTGGCGTAGCCCAGCGCGGTGGCGCGCGCGGCGCCCGCGAAGCTGCCGTAGCCGATGGCGATGGCGAACGGCGAGTCGCGGGCGACGGACGCGTTTGTGCCGATGGCGATCGAACTGTCGGAGCCGTCTTCCACCGTGGCGTTGGTTCCGACCGCGATGGCGGACTGCGAACCGGCTCCCGTCTCCGTGCCCACCCGGGCGCCCGTGGCGCTGGTGCTGCCGCCGCCAATCGCGATGGACCCTTGCGAGGCAGTCCCCGTGTTGCCGAGCACCTGGCCATAGCTGCCGAGCGCGGTGCCGAAGCTGCTGGTGACGGTGTTGTAATAGCCCAGCGCCGTGGAGTAGTCCCCGGAAGCAGTTCCACTAAAGCCGAATGCGTTTGCTTCGACTCCGCTGGCCGTGTTGCCGAAGCCAAAGGCAGAGCTGTAGAAGTTGCTGGCGGTGTTGAGAGTGCCAAAAGCGTTGCCGAACGCCCCCGAAGCGATATTCACTCCACCAAAGGCATTGGCGTAATTCCCGCTTGCGTTATTGAAATTCCCGACTGCGCTCGTTTCTATGCCGCTGGCGGTATTAACGGAGCCGATGGCACTCGAATTCTGGCCCGCGGCGTTATTGAAATTGCCGACCGCGCTTGCGTCCTCGGCGCTGGCGATGTTGAAGTTGCCGATCGCATTGGAGCGCTGGCCCTCAGCGCTGTTGGCGGTGCCGCAGGCCAGGGCATCGACCCCGGGCGCCGTACTCGGTGAGGTCGGCGCAGGCGTGGTCTGGCATACCACGCCCGCGCGGGCTCCGCCGACCACTGCAAGGAGGCCAAGGGCGCCGGCGACGGCAAACGAGAGGGGCGTCTTGCGGAACATGCGAACTCCTTGGAAGGTCGAGACCTTCGCCCTGCATGAACCGGACCAGATTTGACAACCATCACATTTGTCGCGACGAACCTCTCACGTCTGACACCGCGGCCGGTGCCCAATTCCATAGCTGCGGGATGGGGGATGACGCCGCCCCCATTATGTGGAGGCGCAAGATTGCAGGCGTAACAGCGTTCGAGCTGCCCGATATGAAGTTCGCAACGCGGACGTGTGCCGCCGCGGTTCAATCCCTGCGCGCGGGTCGGCAGATGCGGCAACGGATCCTTGACGGATTCGGCAATTGCCCCGACGGATCCTTGGCGGGCTTCGGCAGGTGCGCCGGATCTTTGGCGAACTTGGCCAGCGCCTCGCTTCCGAGATCACTACAGCGGCGGAAGAATTCCTGCAGCAGATCCAGTTCGGTGTCACTGTGACTTTCAAAGCGTGTGCACAGCCTAGAAGCGTATGCCCAGTTCAGGGAAGAGGCCCAAGCGTTTCGGTCGGTTGGACGGCCGAACCTGGGCACCGCCTTGGTGATTTCCGATCACGCCATTTCGGCCGATGCGCCCGTTCCGTCGCCGTCGGCGGCGCTTCGCGCAATCAGCGCCGCGCTTCCGAGCGCGATGGCATCCTCGATCACGCCGGCGGCGCTCTGGCCGTAGCGCTCGATGGCGCGCCTGCGCGCGTCGAAGCTGACATAGGCGGCGCCCACCGCTGCGGTGGCCCCAAGCAGCGCCGTGACCCCGCGCTGTCGCCGCGGCGCCAGCGCCATGCCGGCGATCGCCACGCGGTCCGGCGCCGACTTCATCTTGTCGCCCGCCAGCTCGGCGGCCGCCAGCGCCAGCGCGCCTGCCGACACCAGTGGACCGGACAGGATTTGCGGCGCGCCGTTGTCGGCGGGCAGCGTGCCGCCGCGCGCGGCGCGGGCCACCGCGGCCAGCGGCGTCATCGAGCGCATTCCCGCCACCGCGCCCATCAGGGTCGAATGGATCAGGGCCATTGCAGTACCTCCATGCTCGTTTCGGGGACCGGTGGTTGGCGCCGGAGCATCATCCCGGCGCCGCAGGACGAGGGTCCAGTCAGCGCGCAGGGTATGGGGTGGCATGTGTGCGCCCCGGCAAGGTGGCGCCACCGCGTGGCCGCGGCAGCTACTGGACGATGAACTCCACCAGCGCGCGGCTGGCGGCGGGCAGATGACGGTCGGGATAGACCAGCCACAGAAGGATGTCGCCACCGCCCACGCGATGGCCTTGGATCCCCAGCGATGTCGGCGTATGTACGTGGCGCAGCTGAAGCCTGGCGTGGTACGCGTCGCGGCGCAGCGACTACCGGATCTTCCCCCGGCCACTGATCCCTCTTCGTGTACCTTTGGCCCCGCTTCGCGTGCCCTGACTCCCCTCTGGAGCCCACTGTGACAGCAGAGATTTCCCTCGCTATGGTCCGGCCTCGCATTCGATGCCGATGACGCTGCGCTAATCCGGCCTGCGCTGCGTTTCGAGTTGGCCATTGCCTCGGCGCAGGGTCCGGAAGTGTTCGACTTTTACCAAAAGCCGCGTGCAGCGCCGGGCGATCTGCTGCAGTTCGTCGATACGGGTTCCGGCACCTGGAAAGAGATCACCGCCAGGACCGACCCGATGGTGGAACCTGGTGCGGCAATCCGGTGCCCTATCCGAAGAGATGTTACTTCTCGCTATGCAGGGCGCGGATAAAGGCGTGACCGCCGCCGCGCTGGAAATCGACCTGCTCGCGCGTCCGCCGCATGCAAGCGCAAGCTGGTGCTGATGCGCACAGCTGGGGCACGGTGGTCGGCATGCATGCAGCGCTGCAGCGCCCGGACCTGTTCCATGCCTACGTCGGCATCGGTCAGGTCATCAACGTGCGGACCAACGAACGGCTCAGCTTCGACTACGGCCTGGCGCAGGCGCGCGCTCGGGAAAACCACGAAGCAGTGCGCGAAAGGGAATCCATCGCACCGTATCCGGGCGACAAGCCGATCACCCGCGAGGGCATCGTGATCGCGCGCAAGTGGCCGCAGTTCTACGGCGGACTGGGCGCCTACCGCCAGGACTCGAAGTATTTCTTCCGGGGCCCGCGGCTGCCACCGGACTACGCCGATGCCGACCGGTGCGCGATCGACGCCGGCAGCCTGTTGACCTTGGGCCAGCTGCTGGACGAGTTCCTGCAGGTGATTTCACCGGCGTGGAGTCGTTCCCGATCCCGGTGCTGATGTTCATGGGCCGCCACGACTACACCACCCCCTCGATGCCTACGGCGCAATGGCTGGCTCGCGTCCGGGCGCCGTACAAGCAGGCCGTCCGGTTCGAACATTCCGCGCACATGATCCCGTGGGAAGCGCCGGGCAGGACCCTAGTCAGCCTGATCGGGCACGTGCGGCCGCTCGCGGTGGAGGCGCAGGCGACGGCGGACGACGCAGCCGTCATGCCGGGCGAGCGAAAGCAACCTTGATCGGCTGGACGCAGGACTTGCGGCCGTCAATGATTGGCGGGCGCGATGGCCTTGGGTGCCCGGCTGATATCGACATATCTGTCGTTCCGACTTCGGCAGCCACAGCCGACCGGCGGCTGCTTTCGCCGATACCGGCGGCCAGCGCCATAAGCCGTACGACCCTCAGTCCGTTTCGCCGCTCAAGGTGTCCAGTTGGCGGGCGAAGCCCAGGATGCGCTCGCGCTGCGCTTCCAGATTGATGGCGACGTTGATATCGGTCGCGCTCACCGCGCTGCGCAGCTTGGCGATGTCGCCCGCCGTCGGACCGCCAGCGTCGGCGGCAACCTCGCCCAGTGCGGCCGACGCCGCGCGCAGGCGGTCGTTGGCGTTACCGAAGTTGCGCTGGTCCAGGTCCGCCGCGGCGCGATACAGCTGGGTGCGCGCGCGCAGCAGGTGGTTGCGGTTGCTGGCCTGCGCCAGGGCGCGCTGGCTCTCGTCCAAGCGTGTCTGCAGGGTGCTGGTCTGCTGCTGGTGCCGCGAGTTCGCCTCCAGCCGACCCCAGGCATAGGCCGCCAGCAGCAGTGCCAGCACGATCGCCCCGGCAATGAGCATGGCCTTGGCGGACACATGACGACCGCGGCGCTGGTCGGAGGAAGTGTTGGGGCTGTTCATGGCGGGCTCCTGGGCGTGGATCGATGGCGCGCCAGACGCTGACGCGGACATGGACAGGTTACTGCGGCGCGTGTAGAGAAATGAAAAATCCGATGCACTTCAGGCAAATGGAGAGGCAGGCCGCTGCGAGCGGTCGGCCAAACCACGACTACCTCCGTCACCGGGTGTGAGTACCGAGACCTTCGTCGCCATATGCCGACAGCGACGGCGCCACTCGATAAGCCGCTGGAGATCGAAAGCGCGGCACTACCTTAG
>DATHAV010000040.1:0-5027 GCA_035296505.1 Pseudoxanthomonas sp. | reverse complement strand
TGATTCCCTGGCCGACGCTGAGTTTCGTCGAAGGGCTGCCCTACACGGTGCCTTATCTGCCGCTGCTGCTTCCGTTCGGCCTGCTGATGGTGGTCGGCGGAATCAACGTCAGCGAAAGCGCGCGCGCCGCCGGCGACGACTACCGCACCCGCGACGTCCTGCTGGCCGAGGCGGTGTCCACGCTGGCCGCCGGCCTGTGCGGCGGCGTGGCCCAGACCACGCCCTACATCGGCCAGCCGGCCTACAAGCACATGGGCGCGCGCAGCGGCTATACGCTGCTGACCGGGTTGTTCGTGGGCATCGGCGGCATGCTCGGCGTCATTTCCGGCCTGGTGCAGTGGCTGCCGCTGGCGGTGCTGGCGCCGATCATCGTGTACGTGGCCATCGACATCACCGTGCAGGCGTTCCAGGCCACGCCGAAACAGCACCAGGCGGCGATGGTCCTTGGGTTCCTGCCGTCGGTGGCGTACCTGGTGTCGATCAAGGCCTCCAATCCGGCCTGGATCGCGCCCGAGCGCTTTGCCGAACTGATGTCCGCCGCCGAAGGGTCGGGCCTGCCGGAAATGGCGGTGATCGTCGCCCTGGGCAACGGCTTCATCATCACCGCGATGATCTGGATCGCCGCGGTGGTGGCGATGATCGACGGCAGGCTGCTGCGCGCGTCGGGTTTTCTGCTGGTGGGCGCGACGCTGTGCCTGTTCGGCGTCATCCATTCGGTCGATCCGCGCGGCGGCATCTACGCGCCGTGGATGCTGGAGGGACTGCCACGGACCATCAGCTGGCAGTTCACCGGCGCCTATGTCGCGCTGGCCGCGGCGATGGCGCTGCTGTCGCTGCAGCCGCGGCCCGTACCCGCGGCGCGGGACTGACGGCGGGAGCGGTAGCGCCGCGGCGCCTTCAGGCTCGGCGGCCACTCCACTTCGCGGGAGTGGATACAAGCAACTAAAAGAATTGATGGCAAAGATAATACAGTCAGTATGATTTCTTTAGCGCCTAAAGAGGGATTCTCACCCGCCAAGGAGCGTGCAGGCTCGCTACTGGCTGGGCAACGCCTACGGCAACCGCATCGGCCAAGTGAACTATGGTGCCGAAGATGAGCTTCGCGCCGAAGCTGCGGGACGCATTCGAGAGGCCGTGGAGCTCGATCCGGCGCTGCTCGTCGCTGATCCAGTTCTACTTGCAGATCCCGGCAGGATCGGCGGCGGCGTCGACAAGGCGCGCGCGCAGTCCATGGCGATAGGCAGGTACGACCGCGCCCGCGGGCTGCTGGCCGAAGGCGGCATCGCGCGCCATGAGAAAAACCCGGCGCAGGCGCTGAAGGCCTACCAGCAGGCTTATGCGCTCAAGCCGCGGGACGCGAAGGTGCGTCTGGCGCTGCTGATTGCCCAGCAGGACGCCGGCCGCTGGGACGAGGCCTACGAGATCGCGCGGCGCTGGAGTGTCGATGAACCCCGCAACGGCAAGCCGTGGTACTACATGGGTCGCCTTGCAGCGCAGTCTGGCAAATTCTTAGAACAAGGCGAGGCCGCATTGCGAAACTATCTGACGCTTCCCCGCCAACCCGGGGATCCGGAGCCCAAGCACGCCCGTTAGCGGCTGGGTCAGGTGCTGCCGCACGCCGGGCGCAAGGACGAGGCGCGCGCCCAGCTGCAGGCCGCGCTGAAGATCGATCCCACGTTCGCCGAAGCCAAGGACGCGCTGGCCAGACTTTGACCGCTGCGGCGCCTGAGCGGGCATGGCGCGCGGTGCCGCCGCCGGCCATCGAAGGCTTGAACCGCGGCCCCGCGACCGCATCTGGAGTGCATCGGCCGGCGCTGTCCAGCCACCACGCCAGAAGGTATTCCCATGCGGATGGACAAGCTCACCTCGCGCTTCCAGCAGGCCCTGAGCGACGCGCAGTCGCTGGCCGTGGGCCGCGACCACAACCTGATCGAACCGGCCCACGTGCTGGTCGCGCTGCTCGACCAGCAGGGCGGCGGCACGCGCCCGCTGCTGGCCCAGGCCGGCGTCAACGTGCCGGTGCTGCGCGAGCGCCTGCTCGAGGCGCTGGACAAGCTGCCCAAGGTCAGCGGGCAGGAAGGCAATCTGTCGATCGGCAACGACCTCACCCGCCTGCTCAACCTCACCGACAAGCTGGCCCAGCAGCATGGCGACGCGTTCATCGCCAGCGAGTGGTTCGTGCTGGCCGCGGCCGAGGACAAGGGCGCGCTGGGCATGGCCATGCGCGCGGCCGGCGCCGACAGGAAGCGCATCGAGGCGGCGATCGAAAAAGTGCGCGGCGGTCAGAGCGTGCAGTCCGAGAACGCGGAGGAACAGCGCCAGGCGCTGGAGAAATACACCATCGACCTGACCGAGCGCGCCGAGAGCGGCAAGCTCGATCCGGTGATCGGCCGCGACGAGGAGATCCGCCGCACCATCCAGGTCCTGCAGCGCCGCACCAAGAACAACCCGGTGCTGATCGGCGAGCCGGGCGTGGGCAAGACCGCGATCGTCGAAGGCCTGGCCCAGCGCATCGTCAACGGCGAAGTGCCCGATGGCCTGAAGAACCGCCGCGTGCTGTCGCTGGACATGGGCGCGCTGATCGCCGGGGCCAAGTTCCGCGGTGAGTTCGAGGAGCGCCTGAAGGCGGTGCTCGGCGACCTGGCCAAGCAGGAAGGCAACGTCATCCTGTTCATCGACGAACTGCACACCATGGTCGGCGCGGGCAAGGCCGAAGGCTCGATGGACGCCGGCAACATGCTCAAGCCCGCGCTGGCCCGCGGCGAGCTGCACTGCATCGGCGCCACCACCCTGGACGAGTACCGCAAGTACGTGGAGAAGGACGCCGCGCTGGAGCGCCGGTTCCAGAAGGTGTTCGTGGGCGAGCCGACGGTGGAGGACACCATCGCCATCCTGCGCGGGCTCAAGGAGCGCTACGCCGTGCACCACGGGGTGGAGATCACCGACCCGGCGATCGTCGCGGCGGCCACGCTCTCGCACCGCTACATCGCCGACCGCCAGCTGCCGGACAAGGCCATCGACCTGATGGACGAGGCCGCCAGCCGCATCCGCATGGAGATCGACTCCAAGCCCGAGGAGCTGGACCGCAGGGAGCGCCGCCTGATCCAGCTCAAGATCCAGCGCGAGATGCTGAAGAAGGAGAAGGACGAGGAGTCGAAGAAGCGCCTGGCCGACTTGGAATCGGACATCGATGCGCTGGAGCGCGAATTCTCCGACCTCGACGAGGTGTGGAAATCGGAAAAGGCGGCGCTGCAGGGCTCGACCCGGGTCAAGGAGCAGATCGAACAGGCGCGTCTCGAACTGGAGGCCGCGCAGCGCCACCAGGACTACGCGCGCATGAGCGAGATCCAGTACGGCGTGCTGCCGGCGCTGGAGAAGCAGCTCAAGGCCGCGCAGGAGGTGGACCGCAAGGATTTCAAGCTGGTCCAGGACCGGGTGACCGCCGAGGAGATCGCCGAGGTGGTGTCGCGCTGGACCGGCATCCCGGTCAGCAAGATGCTGGAGGGCGCGCGCGACAAGCTGCTGAAGATGGAAGGCCAGCTGCACCAGCGCGTGGTCGGGCAGGAGGAGGCGATCAAGGTGGTGTCCGACGCGGTGCGCCGCTCGCGCGCCGGCCTGGCCGATCCCAACCGCCCGGGCGGCTCGTTCCTGTTCCTGGGCCCCACCGGCGTGGGCAAGACCGAGCTGTGCAAGGCGCTGGCCGAATTCCTGTTCGACAGCAGCGACGCGATGATCCGCATCGACATGAGCGAGTTCATGGAGAAGCACTCGGTGGCGCGACTGATCGGCGCGCCTCCTGGCTACGTCGGTTATGAGGAGGGGGGCTACCTGACCGAGGCGGTGCGGCGTCGCCCGTATTCCCTGATCCTGCTCGACGAGGTGGAAAAGGCCCACGGCGATGTGTTCAACATCCTGCTGCAGGTGCTGGACGACGGCCGCCTGACCGACGGCCAGGGCCGCACGGTGGACTTCCGCAACACGGTGATCGTGATGACCTCCAACCTGGGTTCGCAGATGATCCAGGACCTGTCCGACGGCAACGGAAGCGGCGACTCGCCGGAGGCCTACACGCAGATGAAGGCCGCGGTGATGGGCGTGGTGCAGGCGCACTTCCGCCCGGAGTTCATCAACCGGCTGGACGACATCGTCGTGTTCCATCCGCTGGACAAGGCGCAGATCAAGCAGATCGCCGGCATCCAGCTGCGCGGGCTGGAGAAGCGCCTGGCCGACCGCAACCTGCGCATCGAAATCGGCGACGAGGCGCTGCAGCTGCTGGGCAACGCCGGCTTCGATCCGGTCTACGGCGCGCGGCCGCTGAAGCGCGCGATCCAGCAGCAGCTGGAGAACCCGCTGGCGCAGAAGATCCTCGCGGGCGAGTTCAGCTCCGGCGACACCATCGTCGTCACCGTGGACGGCGGCAGGCTGGCGTTCGCCGGCGCCTGATCGGCAACGGTAGCGGTCCGTAGTTGCAGGTATTCCAGACGGGCTGCGGCGCCGTCGAGTGCGCAAGATCGGGAACGCGTGCGGCACGGGAGGGCGCCGATACTGGCGTCCACCCGAGGAGTCCCGCTCATGCAAACCTGTTCCCCGATTCGATCCCGCCACGCCGAATGCATCGACCGGGCGCTTGCGCACCTGTCGCGCGCGCTCACCCATGGCGACGAGGTGCCCGACCTGGCCGAGCTGGCCCGGGTCGCGCACTTCTCTCCCTTCCACTTCCACCGCGTGTACCGCGCGCTCACCGGCGAGACCGTGGGCCGCAGCGTCGCCCGCCTGCGATTGCTGCGTGCGCTGCGGGAATTGGGAGTGGGAGCCTGGAGCGCGGATCTCGCCCGCGTGGCGCCGCAGGCCGGCTATGCCACTCCGCAGGCGCTGTCCCCTGCGTTCCGGGAAACCTTCGACGACACCCGGAGCGCACTGCGCCGACCCTGTCCTGCGCCAGGCGTGGATCGAGCGGCTGGCCTCGCCGCCGGGCCCGCCGGCGACCGGGTCGCCGCTGCAGGTGCGGGTCGTGGACCTGGAGGCGT
>DATHAV010000039.1:0-7538 GCA_035296505.1 Pseudoxanthomonas sp. | reverse complement strand
GCACGAAGTCGAAAGGCTTGGCCTGCTCGCCGTCGCTGCCGGAAATGAAGAACGGCTGTGGACGGCGCGTGCTGTTGAAGATCGGGCGGGCGCTGACCTCGCTGTACTGGACCAGCGCACCCAGCCGCTCCTCGGCCGGCGGCGGCGGGCGCGGCAGCGGCTGCACCAGCGTCGGGTCGGCGGGCAGCGGCGTCACCTGCCCGCCCATGCCCAACCCCGCCAGCGCCCACGCCAGCACGCACCAGGCGGCCAGCGCGGCCAGCAGCCAGGTCCGCGGGCCTGCGGCGTCAATTCGCACCGGTCGCCCCCGCAGGTCCTGCCGGGGCCGGTATCGCCGTTGCCGCGGGCGCGGCCGCCTGCGGCCGCAGATAGCCGTACAGGTCGAAGGTCACGTCCAGCCCGCTGTTGCCGGGGTTTCCGGCCGTGGGCTGGAAGGCGTAGTTCATGCTGAGCACGTTGAGGTTGTCGACGAACAGGCGCGGCGTGCCGCTCTCCAGCGCATGCAGCACCGCCGCCAGCTCCGGGGTGCCGCACTGCAGGCGCACCTGCACCACGACCATGACGAAGCGCTCGGTGGTGGCCGGCTGCGGCATCGGCGAGCGGTTGTTGATGGCGCAGCTGCGATTGCCGGGACTGGCCTCCAGGACCACGGTCTCCAGGCGCTTGACCAGGCCGGCGGTGGCGAGTTCGGGGCTGGTTTCGGGCAGGAATCCCGGCCGCTGCGCCAGCTGGGCCTGGGCCGCCTGCAGCTGGCGCTCTATCTCCGGTGCCTGCTGCAGCTGCGTGCGCACCCGCAGTTCGCGTTCGCGACTGGCGTCGAGTTCGCCGGTGACCTGCAGCATCGGCGCGGTCCACCAGGGATGCACCAGCAGCAGGTAGGCCAGGCCGAGCAGGCCCAGCAGCAGGGCCAGCGCCAGCCACCGGTCGCGCTCAGCGAGAACCGGCGCCATTGGCGTCTCCGGCGGCAGGCGTGGCGGCGGGTCGGCTGGCGGGTGCGGGCGCGAGTTCGGCGGTCAGGCTGAAGCGATCCACCCCGCTACGCGGATCCGGCTGCAGCGCACCGCTCAATGCCGGCGATTTCCACAGTGGCGATCCCTCCAGGCGGGCGATCAGCGCCGAGGCTTCGGGGCTGAACCCGATCAGAAGCAGGCGGTTGCCTTCGATCGAGATCTTTTCCAGGTAGGTGCGGTCGGGCAGCAGGCGGCTCAGTTCGTCGATCACCTCGACCACGGTCGGCCGCGCGGCACGCGCCTGCTCCAGGAACGTCGCACCTTCCACCAGATCCACCAGCCGCTGGCGCTGTGCGGCCACGGCCTGGGCTTCGATCGCGCGCGCTTCCACTTCCGCCGCGAATGCCGCCGCCGCCGCACGCCGGTTGTCCAGCACCTGCCAGGCAGTGGCCATCAGCGCCAGAAGCGCCACCGCCGCCAGCGCCAGGTTCCAGCGCCGCAGCGGATCCACGCGGCGGCGGCGCATGGCCAGCGGCAGCAGGTTGACGCCCAGCGGCTGGCCGGATTCGTCGACCGTATCGACCCCGACCAGCGTCCCCGCCAGTCCGCCCAGTTCGGCGAGCGCGTGGTCGAACGTGGCCCGCGGCACCGCCACCAGTTCGGTTTCCAGCTGCCCATCGGCGCGGCGCACGAGCACGCGCGCATCGAATCGCACCGCCTCGGCCGTGAACGGGGTCTGCCGGTCGATCTCGAATCCGACCACGTCGCGCAGGCGCTCGGCGGCGGCCTCCGGCAGCAGCAGGGACCGGCGCAGCACCCCCGTGGCCGGCAGCAGCAGCCAGCGCGGCAGTTCGACCAGGCGCTTGCCCAACACCGCGTCGAGCTGCTCTGCATCCAGCGGCAGCGGCAGGCGAGCGACGTTCTGTATTCCGTCGGTGCGCTGCCACTGCAGCCGCCAATGGCCTTCCGGCGCCCGGTCGATCAGCAACCGGTCCTGAGCCAGGCCCAGGAACGAGCGCCAGCGCTGCGGCAGCCAGCTCGCCAGCGCCTGGTTCCACCACGCCACGAAGCTGCCCGCGCTGGCGCCATAGCGGCGCCGCAGCTTGCCTATCAGCACGGGGGCTGAGTCCATGGGAGTCATCGCGGTGCCATTCCTTCCTGCCAGCGCAAGGTGGTGTACGCCGAGCCGGGAACCGCC
The DNA here is from genome assembly GCA_035296505.1 of Pseudoxanthomonas sp. Classification (GTDB taxonomy): domain Bacteria; phylum Pseudomonadota; class Gammaproteobacteria; order Xanthomonadales; family Xanthomonadaceae; genus Pseudoxanthomonas_A. The sequence goes on along the minus strand of DATHAV010000039.1, from coordinate 5,390 downwards.
CCGCCGGCTGCGCGTATCACCGTTCTCAATACCGACTCGCGGCCATTGGGCAAGCGAGCGCGGCTGTCCACACTATACGTGCCGCTGCCCGCGGGTACGAGGGGGCCGCCGATCGCCGTGCCCGCGCGCTGGGCCGCATAGGCGGCCGCGTCCAGGCCCAGCGCCGTCAGCACCGGACCCTGCGCGTAATTGCTGTCCGGCTGGCCGCGCCCGCTGTAGATGGTCAGATGCGGCTCCAGCCGCTCGTACAGGTCGGGGGTCATCCCGAGCACCTGCTCGACTTCGGCCACGGTTTCGAACGGTCCGTCCTTGGCCCCGTAGGGCAGACCGGCCGAGGCGTAGTCCGGATCCTCGGCCCCGCCGTTGGGCTGGGTCAGCGGGTCGGTGTCGCGCCAGTCGATGATGCTGGCGGCCATGCGCTCGGCGGCCGGACGCTCCACCTCCACCGCCTGCATCAGCGCCGCCAACAGCGGCGCGTCGGCCTGGTTCAGGTCGACCTTGCCGGTTTCGTCGACCACACGCACCTCGACCTGGCTGCCGGCATAGCTCCACCGGTACGGACGCCCGTCCGGCAGCCAGCGCGTGGGCTGGTCCGGATCGGCCACCCGCACCAGCGCGTACTCGATGCCCGCCCGCGCGACCTCCTGGGCCTGCAGTCCGCCGCTCAGCACCCGCCCCTGCAGCGCCTCGATGCGCGCGGTCAGCGCGAACGCTCCTACCAGCGCGGTCAGCAGCGCGACCAGCCACAGCACCAGCATCAGCGCGGCTCCGCGCGCGCGCTTCACGGCGGCGGCTCCATGACATTGAAGCTGGAGGCGGCGCTGCCCTGCGCCAGAGTCACCACCAGCGGCGGCCAGCGTTCGCCCCGAGCGGTTTCGATCTCGATCGAGACCTGCACCGGCAGCACTTCGGCCAAGTGCCACTGCGGCTGCCACTCGGTCAAGCCGCCGTTCTGGTTCAGCCCCCGGTAGAGGAAGCGCACCGCCCGCAGGTCCTCGGCCAGCGGCTCGGATGGACGCGGACGCGCCTCGGTCATCGTCTGCCCGGACTGGACCACCGCGAAGGCCACCTGCAGCCGGGCGCCGTCCTCGGTCACGCGCACGTCGTGCAGGTGCGGCCCGCCCCGACCCAGGTAGTTGGGCAGGTCCGCCACGAACCGCATGCGCTGCGGTTCGCCGACGAAGCGGTACAGCCGCTGGGTGGAAGGCTCGGTGGCGAACGCGATGTTTTGGGCCGAGACCAGGCGCCGGCGCAGGAAGCCTTCGACCGCGCGCATGCGTTCGTTGCGCTGGGCGATGGCATCGCCCCGCTGGGTCATCGCGGTGGCCGAGCGCAGCGTGGCGAACGCCAGCGCCAGCCCCGCGGCCAGCAGCGCCGTGGCCAGCAGCACCTCGATCAGGGTGAAGCCGCGGGTGCGCGTCACCGGAGGGTGGCCGGCTGGTTGATGTCGCTCGGCGCCAGGCGCAGCGTCTGCCACTGCAGCTGTTGCCCCGGAGCATCGCCCCAGCGCACCGCCAGCTGCAGCTGCAGCAGGCGCATCCTCGAGGAGTCGAGGGTGCCGGGCCGCTGCATCGGATCGACGAAGGGCGCGACCTCCAATGTCCAGCGGTAGGGCGTGCCTTCGATGCGGCCATCGCTGCGGCCCGGCAGCAGGGTCTCCCCCACGGCCACCTGCGCCAGCAGCGACTGTGCGTGCAGCGCTGCCTTGGTCGCATCGTCGGCCGCGCGCACCTGCCGCACCGCGCCCGACAGCGAGCCCAAGACCAGAGTCAGCGCCAGGGCCATGAGCGCGAAGGCCACGATGACTTCGATCAGGGTGAAGCCGCCCTGGCGGCGCGGACCGCGGAGGCTCATGGCCGCAGCGACTCGGCCGGCGCCCGCGACAGCTTGACCTCGCCGGTCAGCCACGCCACGTCCACACGCCACGCCGCCTGCCGGGCCTGCAGCTGGACGCGGCCGCCGGTGGAGGCACCGTCGGGAAAGAACAGGATGCCGCCTTCGCCGGCGCGGGCCTGGGCCTCGCGAGCGCCGGTGAATTCGACCGCCAGCGCCGCGGGAATGGTGCCGCGCTTGGCGTTCGGCGCCTGCCACTGATGTCCCTGCGGGTCGATCACGAAGCGCTGCGGCTGCCCGGTGGCGATCGCCTGCGCGCGGGTGTAGCGCAGCTGGGCGGCGATCTCGCTGGCGCTGGAGCGCAGGCGCATGCCGGCGAGCCCGCCGGTCAGCACCATCGCCGCCAGGAGGCTGGCGACGGCGATCAGCGCCAGCACCAGCAGCATCTCCAGCAGCGACAGGCCGCCTGCGGCCCGCGGGCCGAGCCCTCCCGCTTTCATCCCCGATCGCCGCGCTGCCATCGGTCCCCTATTCGTACCGGATGTCGGCGTTGGTGCTTTCGCCGCCGGCCTGGCCGTCGCCGCCGAAGCTCACCAGGTCGAACGGCCGGCCCTGGCCCGGGACCCGGTATTCGATCTGTTTGCCCCAGGGGTCCTTGAGCTCGGCCGGCTTCGCGTACGGCCCCAGCCAGCCGGCGGTGTTTCCCGGCTGCGTGACCAGGTCCTCGAGCCGCGCCGGCAGCGTGCCGGTGTCGAGCAGGTAGTTTTCGACCTTGCCGGCCAGGGTCTGGACCTGGGACTTGGCCAGGCTGGCCTTGCCGCGATCGGCGCCGCCCAGGACGCGGCTGCCCACCAGGGTCAGCACCGCGCCGATCAGCACGATCACGATGATGATCTCGAGCAGGCTCATGCCGCTCTGCGCGGCGGGGGAAGGCGAACGGGTGATGGAACGTGGGACGCGCATTTCAGGATCCTTCAACGGCAGCGGAATCGTGCGGGAACGATGTTGTGAATGGTGTAGCGGGACGAGCCGAAAAACGTGGGGCAGAGAGTAGCGATCGGGTGGCCGCGCGCAAGCCTGGCGCGCGCTTCGGGGCTTCGGTGGCCTGACGCCCAGGGTCCTTTTGCGAATCAGCCGATGGCGTTGGTGAGATCGTACAGCGGCACCAGCACCGCGATGATGACCACGCCGACCACCGCCGCCAGCACCAGGGTGATGACCGGCACCAGCGCCGCCAGCATGCGGTCCAGTGCCTGAGCGGTTTCCTGCTCGAACGTGTCGGCGGTCTTGAGCAGCATGGTGTCCAGCGCGCCGGACTCCTCGCCGACCTGGATCATCTGCAGCGCCAGCCGCGGGAAACGCTTGCCCTTGGCCAGGGACGCCGCCAGGCCGTAACCGTTCTTGACCTCGTTGGCGGCCGCGTCGACATCGGCCGCCAGCGCGCGATTGCCCAGCACGTTGCGCGAGATGCCCAGTGCGGCGAGCAGCGGCACGCCGTTCTTGAGCAGCGTGCCCAGCGTGCGCGCCAGCCGCGCGGTCTCCAGCCGTGAGATCAAAGACCCGATCAGCTTCTGCCGCAGCGCCCAAGCGTCGAGCGCGGCGCGGAAGGCGGGTTCGCGGCGCTTGCGGTCCAGCCACCACAGCGCCAGCGCCGGGACCACCACCAGCACCACCCACCAGTCGCGCACCAGCAGCCCGAGCGCCAGCACGATGCGGGTGAACCACGGCAGCACCACGTCCAGGCCCTCGTACATCAGCGCGAACTGCGGCACCACGTAGCCGAGCAGGAACAGCAGCGCCAGCCCCACCACCACCAGCAGGATGGCCGGGTAGATCATCGCGTTGATCACCCGCACGCGCAGCGCGCTGCTGCGCTCCAGGTAGTCGGCCAGCCGCTGCAGCGTATCGTAGAGGCTGCCGCCCGCCTCGCCGGCGCGGACCATGTTCACGTACAGGCGCGAAAACGTGCCGTGCTGGCGCTCCAGCGCCACCGAAAGCGGCGCGCCGCCGCGGACCGCGTCGCGGATGTCGGCGATGGCGCGGCGCGCCTTTTCGTCCTCGGGCAGCTCCAGCAGGATCGTCAGCGAACGGTCCAGCGGCTGTCCCGCGCCCAGCAGCGTCGCCAGCTGCTGGGTGAACTGCACCAGGCGCTCTCCGGCGAACGGCTTGGCCCGCAGCAGCGCGCGCAGCGAAGTTCCACTGCCGCCCTCGGTGGCCAGACGCGCCTCCATCGGCAGGTGGCCCTGCTCCTGCAGCCGCACGACCACCTCGCCGTCGCTCGCGGCTTCCATCTGTCCTTCGAGGATTTCGCCGCGCGTGTTGAGGGCCTTGTAGCGATAGAGGGGCATCGGGTGCTCGCGTCTTCAGTCGCAGGACATGCGGCCGGCCGGCGGCACGCGCGCATTCACGGCGGTGGCCACGCGGGCGAACGCACCCCTGGCGCGGCGGCGTTCACGCATCCTCCGTCACCCGCAGCACTTCCTCGATCGTGGTCTGCCCGGCGAGCGCCTTGATGATGCCGTCCTCGTACATGGTGCGCATGCCGGAATGGCGCGCCAGCTGCTCCAGCTCGCCCATGCCGGCGTGGCGCATCACCGCACGGCGCAGCTCGTCGTTCATCACCAGGAATTCCATGATCGTGGTGCGGCCCAGGTACCCGGTCGGAGCCACGGCCGAGGTGCGCGGACGGTACAGGTGGATGTCGCCGACCGGCCGATAGCGGCGAAGCGAGAACTTCTCGATCTCCTCGGGCGAAGCCAGGTACTTTTCGGCATGGGTGGGCTCCAGGCGGCGCACCAGGCGCTGGCCGAGGATGCCGTTGATGGTGGAGGTCAGCAGGTAGTCCTCCACGCCCATGTCGAGCAGGCGGGTGATGCCGCCGGCGGCGTTGTTGGTGTGCAGGGTGGACAGCACCAGATGGCCGGTGAGCGCGGACTGGATCGCGATGCGCGCCGTTTCCAGATCGCGCATTTCGCCGATCATGATGATGTCCGGGTCCTGGCGCACGATGCTGCGCAGCGCGTGGGCGAAGTCCAGCCCGATCTGCGGCTTGGCCTGGATCTGGTTGATGCCTTCGATCTGGTACTCGACCGGATCCTCGACCGTGATGATCTTGACGTCGCTGGTGTTGAGCTTGCTCAGCGCGGTGTACAGCGTGGTGGTCTTGCCCGAGCCGGTGGGGCCGGTGACCAGCAGGATGCCGTGGGGCTGCTCCAGCACCTTCCGGAATTGCGGCAGGAAGTTGTCGGTGAAGCCGAGCTTGTGGAAGTCGAAGACCACCGTTTCCCGGTCCAGCAGGCGCATCACCACCGATTCGCCGTGCGCGGTCGGCACCGTGCTCACGCGCAGGTCGAGCTCCTTGCCCTGGACCCGCAGCATGATGCGGCCGTCCTGCGGCAGGCGGCGCTCGGCGATGTTGAGCTTGGCCATGATCTTGATGCGGCTGATCACCGCCGCGGTCAGGTTGACCGGCGGGCTCTCGCCCTCTTCCAGCACGCCGTCGACGCGGTAGCGCACCTTGAGGCGGCTCTCGAACGGCTCGATGTGGATGTCGGAGG
>DATHAV010000038.1:0-2213 GCA_035296505.1 Pseudoxanthomonas sp. | reverse complement strand
TTTCGGCTTCGGCCGCCGCTTCCGGATAACCGATGCGCACGTGCATCAGGAACCGGTCCAGCTGCGCCTCGGGCAGCGGGAACGTGCCTTCCTGTTCGATCGGATTCTGCGTGGCCATCACCAGGAACAGCGGCGGCAGCGGATAGGTGTGCCGCCCCACGGTGACCTGGCGCTCGCCCATCGCCTCCAGCAGGGCCGACTGCACCTTCGCCGGCGCGCGGTTGATCTCGTCCGCGAGCAGGATCGGATGGAAGATCGGGCCGGGCAGGAACTCGAAGCGCCCGTCCTGGGGCCGCCACACCTCGGTTCCCGTCAGATCCGCCGGCAGGAGGTCGGGAGTGAACTGCACCCGCGCGAAATCCGCCTGCAGCCGCGACGCCAGCGTGCGGATGGCCGTGGTCTTGGCCAGTCCTGGCGCGCCCTCCACCAGCAGGTGGCCATCGGCCAGCAGCGCGATCAGCAGGCGCTCGACCAGACCCTCCTGGCCGACGATGGCCCGGGACAGGCCGCGGCGCAGTTCACCGAAAGCGGCGTGCAGCCGGGAGGCCTCGTGACCCTCCTGCTCGGGCCACGCCGCGATAGCGCCAGCGTCCGTCATCATTCTCGACCTGAATTTGCCATGGGGCATTCTGACCGATCGCCACCGGATTGGTTCATGCATTGCGCACTTTCGTTCCCGCTGATTCAGCCGCTGCGCCGGGCACGGCGAAAACAAGACGGGGCCGCGTGCGGCCCCGTCCGAAACGGCGCGTAGCCGAACCCTCAGCGCTTGGCCACCCGCAGCACCTTGGGCGTCACGAAGATCAACAGCTCCGCCTTGTCCCTGCTGCGCCCCTTCCTCTTGAACAAGTTCCCCAGGAAGGGAATATCGCCGAGGAAGGGCACTTTGGAAATGCTGTCGCGATCGGAAAATTCGTAGACTCCGCCGATCACGACAGTCTGGCCGTCGTCGACCAGCACGGCGGTGTTGATTTCCCTGCGCGCCAGTTCGGGTACCGAACCGAATTCACCCAGACTGATGAACCGCAGGACCTCGTCCTTCTTGACGTTGAGCGCCAAAAACACGCGGTTATCGCTGGTGATGGTCGGAGTGACCCTGAGTTCCAGCAGCGCCTCCTTGAACTGCACGGTCGGCGTCGCGACCCCGGTCCCGCTGCCGGTGATCGTCAGATAGCCTACTTCGCGGCCCTGCTTGATCACCGCCTCGCGTTGATTGGTGGTCACAAGGCGCGGATTGGATATGACCTCGCCTCTGCCTTCCTCCTGCAGGGCGGAAAGCTCCAGGTCGAGGCTGAAGTTCGCCCCCAGCAACGTGTAGGCCAGACTGGCCGGAGCCCCGGTGGTGAAGCCACTGGCGGGCAGATTCACATTGAGGCCACCTCTAGCAACGCTGTTGCTTGCGTTGTTGCCAGCGATGGTTCCGCCGATGATCGAGGTGCTGCCCCCCACCTCCCTTCCAGACACGCCGAAACGGGCGCCGAGCTCGCGAGCGAACGTATCGGTCGCGATCACGATCCGGCCTTCGATCAGCACCTGATCCACCGGTCGGTCGATCACATCGATCAGCTCGCGCATCTGCGCGACCTTTTTCGGGATGTCGCTGATCATCAGCGTATTGGTGCGGTCGTCGGCCACGATCCTGCCGCGCGGCGACAGGAATCCGCTCTCGTTCTGGCTAGCGCCTCCTGCGGCGCCGCCATTGCCTATGCCCTTGGCTTCGGTCAGCGCCTTGAAGATGGCCTGAGCGTTGTGGTAGTTGATCTGGATGTAATCGGTGATCAAGTCTTCGCGGTTGTCCAGCGCGATACGCGCGTCCTCCTTGTCCTGCTCGAACTTGGCCAACTCCTGCTGCGGCGCGACCCAGACCACCCCGCCTTCGCGGCGCTTGTCCAGCCCCTTGGCGCGCAGCACGATGTCCAGCGCCTGGTCCCACGGCACGTTCACCAGGCGCAGGGTCACGTTGCCTTGCACGGTGTCCGAGGCAACGATGTTGAGGTTGGATTCTTCCGCGATCAGCTGCAGAACCGTCCGGACCGGAACGTCCTGGAAGTTGAAGGTGACCGGCCGCCCGCTGTAGGGCCGCGCCGCGGCCGCGATCTGGGCGGAGGCGGCCGCGATCGCGCCGCTGCTGGTGCCGCCGACCGCAGTCTGGGCAGCGGCCGCTTTCGGCACGATCTCGACGATGTATTCGTTGCCGGTCTGGTAAGCCATCG
>DATHAV010000037.1:0-2900 GCA_035296505.1 Pseudoxanthomonas sp. | reverse complement strand
CGGCAGCCTGCGCTACGGCCTGGCCAACGTCAGCCGCCGACCCGGCACCAGCGTGGCGCAGGTGTCGGCGCTGGGGCTGGGGCTGATGGCGCTGCTGCTGCTGACCTTCGTGCGCACCGACCTGCTGGACCGCTGGCAGCTGTCGCTGGGGGAGGACGCGCCCAACCGCTTCATCATCAACGTGCAGGAAGACCAGCTGCAGCCGGTGCGCGCGTTCATGGCCGCGCGCCGGCTGGAGCCGCCGGCGCTGTTCCCGATGATCCGCGGGCGCCTGCAGTCGCACAACGGCACTGCGGTCGGCCAGGACCGGTACGCCGACGATGATCCGCGGACGCGCCGGCTCGCCGAACGCGAGTTCAACCTTTCGGTGGCCGAGGCACTGCGCGACGACAACGAAGTCACCGCCGGGAAATTCTGGAGCGGCCGCCCGGCGGCGCCCGAGCTGTCGGTGGAGGAGAACTTCGCCAAGGAGCTGGGCTGGAAGATCGGCGACCGCGTCGGCTTCGACATCGCCGGGCAGCCGTTCGAAGGCACCATCACCAGCCTGCGCAGCATCGACTGGGAAAGCTTCAGGCCCAATTTCTTCGTGGTCGCTTCGCCCGGCTCGATGGACGGCTTTCCCGCCAGCTACATCACCGCGGTCAAGGTTCCGCCGCAACAGAACCGATTCACCGCGCAGCTGGTGAATGAGTTTCCCAACTTGTCGGTGATCGACGTCGACGCCGTGCTCAAGCAGGTGCGCAGCACCGCCGACCAGGTCTCGCAGGTGGTGCAGGTGGTGTTCTGGTTTTCGCTGGCGGCCGGCGTGCTGGTGCTGCTGGCGGCGGTCAGCGCCAGCCAGGACGAGCGGCTGCTGGAGGGTGGGGTGATGCGCGTGCTCGGCGGCAGCCGGCGCCAGCTGCGGCTCGCGCAGGCGTCCGAGTTCGCCGCGATCGGGCTGCTTTCCGGACTGGTCGCGGCCATCGCGGCCTCGGTGCTGGCCGGCGTGGTCGCCACCCGGGTATTCGACCTGCCGTGGCAGCCCAACTGGCGGCTGGCGGTGGTGGGCGGCGGCCTCGGCATGCTGGCCGCGCTGGTCGCCGGACTGGCCGCCACGCGCCGCGTGCTGGACGCGCCGCCGTCGGTGACCCTGCGCGAGCTGCAGGGCTGAAATGCAGAGGTAAAAAAGGCGCCGCCTGTCGCCGGGCGGCGCCATGCCATGAACGGGCGATGTTCAGCCCTTGATGCAGACCACCTGGCGCAGCGTGTGCACCACGTCCACCAGGTCGCTCTGCGCGGCCATCACCGCATCGATCGACTTGTAGGCGGCCGGCGATTCGTCGATCACCGCCGCGTCCTTGCGGCATTCGACGTGGGCCGTCGCCTCGCGGTGTTGGGCCAGCGTGATCCGCTGGCGCGCCATGGTGCGGCTCATGACGCGGCCGGCGCCGTGGCTGCAGCTGTGGAAGCTGTCCGCGTTGCCCTTGCCGCGCACGATGAAGCTCTTGGCGCCCATGCTGCCAGGGATGATGCCCAGCTCGCCCGCGCGGGCGCTGACCGCGCCCTTGCGGGTGACCAGCAGCTCCTGGCCGGCGTGCGTTTCCTTCTGCACGTAGTTGTGGTGGCAGTTGACCGCCGTCTTCTCCAGCTGGAACTTCGGCAGGCGCTGGCGCATTTCCGCCAGCACCCGCGCCATCATGGCCTCGCGGTTGGCGCGGGCGTAGTCCTGCGCCCACGACACCGCCTCGACGTAGTCGTCGAACAGCGGCTCGCCTTCCATGAAGAACGCCAGGTCCCTGTCCGGCAGGTGGAAGCCCAGCACGCGGTGCGCCAGCTGCGCGCGCGCGCGTTCGATGAAGTAGCTGCCGATCAGGTTGCCGGTGCCGCGCGACCCGCTGTGCAGCATCACCCACACCGCGTCGGCCTCGTCCAGGCAGATCTCGATGAAGTGGTTGCCGCCGCCCAGCGTGCCGATCTGGCGGTCCAGCTTGTCGGTGCGGATCCCGCGGTGCTTGGCCTTGATCGCGTCCAGGCGCGGCACCAGGCCGGAGTCGGCGATGCGCGTGGCGATGCCGTCGGGCAGGCGGTGGTGCTCGCCGCCGCGGCCGTTGCCGACCGGCACGCTGCGCTCGATGCCGTTGCGCAGCTGGGCCAGGCTGTTGGGCAGGTCGCCGGCGCGCAGAGTGGTGCGCACCGCGGCCATGCCGCAGCCGATGTCCACCCCGACCGCGGCCGGAATGATGGCCCCGCGCGTCGGGATCACCGAGCCCACGGTCGCGCCCCTGCCCAGGTGCACGTCGGGCATCACCGCCACCCACGGCCCCAAGAACGGGATCGCCGCGATGTTGCGCAGCTGCTCGTGCGCTTGGTCTTCCAGCGGCACGCCGCGCACCCAGCCCTTGATCGGCGTGGCGCTGCCTTCCGCATGCAGCAGTTCGAAGGTACTCATTGCTCGCTCATCGATTCCGAAAACCATGCCGCCACGTCCAGGTGGCGGCATGGAGCGTTACTTCAACGTCACCAGCTGCTTCAGCACGCCGTCCAGGCCGCCGAACACGGTGAGCTTGTCGATCTTCTCGGTGACCTTTTCCAGCGCCTCGAGCTCCTTCAGGCGCATCAGCACCGGGTTCTCCTCGATCAACTTGGCGGTGTTGAGCAGGGAACGCGTGGCGTTCGCCTCCTCGCGGCGGCGGATCACGTTGGCCTGGGCCGACTTCTCCGCCTGCACCACGCCGTTGAGGATCTCCTTCATCTCGCCCGGCAGGATCACGTCCTTGACCCCCACGCCCAGCACCTCGACGCCGAACGCGCCGACCTGGCCGCGCACGTAGATGTCCGCGTCCAGCGACGCCTTGTCGCCCAGCAGTTCGTCCAGCGTCTTGCTTCTTAGGGCGAGCCTAAATACGTTCTAGTTAAGGGTG
>DATHAV010000036.1:0-3284 GCA_035296505.1 Pseudoxanthomonas sp. | reverse complement strand
CCCGGGCAGCGCGGGCCAGTGCGGTGGCCTCCTCCAACTGGTCGCGGAAGCCCACGATCTGGTTCGACGGCGCACCAGCGCGGCCCTCGAAGATCGCGCGCGGGGTGGCGCCGCTGCCGTAGGCGGCGATGTTGGCCTGGTCGTCGATCTGCAGCACCGCGCCGTCCAGGGCGACCCCGGCGAACAGGCCGCGCGCGCGCGACCAGGACCAGATCTCGGCCTTAAGCTGGCCGTCGGTGGAGGCCGCGGCGTTGCGCCCGACCGGACCGGCGGCCACGCCGGCGTCGGCGCCGAGGGTGATCTTGCCGTTGACGATGTTGCTGAGGTTGCGGTCGTTGCGGAACACCAGCACCACGTCGGAGGACTGGACCCCGGCCTGGAATCCGATGCTGCCGCCGGTGAGCTTGACGAACACCGGCTGCGACCAGGCGCCGTCCGGGTTCTTGACCGACATCAGGCCGTGGCCGCGACGTCCGCCCACCAGCAGTCCGACCTTCAGCGTATCGGGGATGACCACGATCGCGCGGCCTTCGTCCAGCAGCTTGTCAGGGATGCCCTGCTCGGGAATGCGCTGGATCTCGTTGAGCACGCGCACCGCGTTGCCGGCGCGTTCGTTCTCCACCGGACCGGCCAGTGCGGGACCGGCGGACAGCGCGAGCCCTGCCGCCAGCAGCAGGAAGGCGGCACCCGAAAAAGGCGCGGCGGCGGTTTGGGGAACAGGCATGGTGACTCCGCGCGTAGTGCAGTGGCAGTTGAAAAGCGGGATGTCGGACGTCAGGACCGACACGCGAGCCTAGGCAGCGCCGGGTGAATCGGCCATGAGTTGCGGCCGCAACGGCGGCGCGCCCGGCGCCTCTGTCATCATTGGCCATGCCCAACGATCCCTCTTCGCCTCCCTCGTCCGCCGTGGTCATCGTCAACCTCGGCACCCCGGCCGCACCGACTCCGCCGGCCGTGCGCCGCTACCTGGCCGAGTTCCTGCACGACCACCGCGTGGTGCAGCTGACGCGCTGGCTGTGGTGCCCGCTGCTGCATTTCGTGATCCTGCCCCTGCGCGGCCCCAGCGCGGCGCGCAAGTACGCCAAGATCTGGCTGCCCGAGGGCTCGCCGCTGGCGGTCTATACCCGACGGCTGGCCGAAGCGATGCAGTCGCGCCTGCCGCGGCGCAAGGTGGTGCACGCCATGCGCTACGGCGAGCCCGCGCTGGGCAAGGTGCTGGCGCAGCTGCACAGCGAAGGCGTGTCCGATGCGACGGTGCTGCCGCTGTATCCGCAGTACTCGACCACCACCACGGCCTCCATCGCGGACATCACCGGACGACCGGGCCGCGGACTCGCGCTGCGCTTCATCGACGACTATTCCACCGACGCCGGCTGGGTGCGCGCGGTGGCCGATTCGGTCGCACGTTGGCGCGCCGAGCACGGCGGCGGGGAACACCTGCTGTTCTCCTTCCACGGCCTGCCGCAGCGCATCGCCGATGCGGGCGATCCGTACCCGCAGCGCTGCGAGGCCAGCGCGCGTGCCATCGCCGACGCGCTGGGGCTGGCGCCGGACGCATGGACCCTGAGCTACCAGTCGCGCTTCGGGCGCGAGCGCTGGCTGGAGCCGTCCACCGACAGGACGCTCGATGCCATGGCCGAGCGCGGACTGCGCAAGGTCGACGTGGTGTGCCCCGGTTTCGCGGTCGACTGCCTGGAAACCCTGGAGGAGGTGGCGATGCAGTTCGCCGAGGGCTTCGAACGGAAGGGCGGGCACCTGCGCTACATCCCCTGCCTCAACGATTCGCCCGCGCACGCCGAGGCCCTGGCGGCGCTGGCCATCGCCGCGGACGCCCACGCTTGAACCTGCGCGAGGTGCGGTTCGACGCCGCGCTCGGCCCGATCGCGGCGCTGCGCGCCGATGCCGCCGGCGGGCCGCCGGTACTGGCGCTGCACGGCTGGCTGGACAATGCGGCCAGCTTCGAGCCGCTGGCCGCGCATCTGCCGGGAATCGACCTGGTGATGCTGGACCTGCCCGGGCACGGACGCAGTGCGCACCTGGGGCCGGGCGCGGACTACAACCTCATGGTCAACGCCAACGCGGTGCTGGACGTGGCCGACGCACTGGGCTGGGAGCGCTTCGCCCTGCTGGGGCATTCGATGGGTGCGGGCATCGGCAGCATGCTCGCCGCAGCCCTGCCGCGGCGCGTGACCCGGCTGCTGGCGATCGAGGCCCTGGGTCCCCTGGCCGAGGGCACGGAACACACCGCCCAGCGGCTGCGCAACGGCGTGGCCGCTGCGCGACAGCTGGGGGACAAGAAGCTGCGCGTGTTCGCGGACCTGGCGGCCCCGGCGCGGGCCCGTATGCAGGCCAACGGGCTGAGCGAAACCAGCGCCAGGCTGTTGGTGGCGCGCGGGGTCAAGGCGGTCGAGGGCGGCTACGTCTGGAGCAGCGACCCGCGCCTGACCCTGCCCAGCTTGCAGCGCATGACCGAACCGCAGGTGCGCGGCCTGATCGCCGGCATCGCCTGTCCCACCCGGGTGATCTTCGCCGATCCGCCGCAGACCTACCTGCCCGAGCCGCTGCGCAGCGAGCGCGCCGGCCTGCTGCCGCAGGGCAGGCTGCGGATACTGCCGGGCACCCACCACCTGCACATGGAGCAGCCCGCCGCCGTGGCCGCGGCGATCGGCGATTTCCTCGTGTCCTGAGCGCCGGCCGCGCGCCAGCGCTATTGGGGCTGCAGCAGCCTGCGCAGGCGCGCCTTGAGGCGGCGGCCGTGGGCGTGGAAATAGTCGCGCTCTTCGCGCCATGCGGGGAAGCGCGCTTCGACCTCCCGCCAGAACGCTTTCGAATGGTTGGCGTGGCCCAGGTGGCAGAGCTCGTGGACCAGCACGTATTCGAACGCCGACGGCCTTCCCAACACCAGCGACAGGTCCAGGGTCAGCGATCCGTCCGTGCTCAGCGACCCCCACTGGGTCGACATCACCTTGAGCCGCAGGCGCGCCGGCGCGCGCGGCAGTCCGGGCAGGTAGGCCGGCAGCCAGCGGCCGACATCGGCGCGCGCCTGCGCTTCGTAGAATTCCCGCAGCGAACGGGTGAGCGTGGCGTCGCTGGCGCGCTCGGGCAGGTGGAAGACGACGGCGTGGTCCAGCAGCTCCAGTTTCGCGTAGCGCGCCTGGCGCCAGTGCAGCGGCAGCATCGTTTCGCGCAGCGGCAGCGCGGCGGTCTGTCCACGCACCAGGGCCGGCAGGGCCGTATCGCCGTGCAACTGCGCCAGCTGCTCGGCCAGCCACTGCCGGTGCTGG
>DATHAV010000035.1:0-5023 GCA_035296505.1 Pseudoxanthomonas sp. | reverse complement strand
CCACGGCTGGAAGCGCCGATGCACCGTCTTGTAGTTGGGAAAGGACTGCGGAAGCATGTCCCACTGAGCGCCGGTGTCGAGGATCCACAGCACCGCCTCGAGGATCGCGCGCGCCGGCACCGGCTTGCGGCCCGGACGATCGTCCGGATGGTGCTCCTTGCGGAAAATGTTCCCGAATCCGCTCCCAATGCTCATCGCTCAAACGCCGCATGCACCCAGTATAGGCATCACAGTTGGGCATGCAATAGTTTTGAGATAGGTTCTAGTTTTTTTGATTCACTCGAGCTTTCGTTGCAACAATCTTATTTTATCTGTTTTCAGCAGCTTTTCTTCGTATTCCTTTGCAACTTCTGCTGATGCCTTGTCCACATAAATCAAAACATCAACATTCCGGAAGTCGGGCTCCAAGTACTCCAGCCTTGAGGATCAAAGTTTCTCTTGATAGATATTTTGTCTCCTCTCGTACCTTTTGCCATGTAGTACACATCAAAGTATGAACTGTCGTGAGTACCGGACCTGATTTGTAAAATATCCCCAAGAATTTTTCTCGCATCATCTATATATTCAATTTCAAAGCCGTACAGATCGTAATGAACCATAAGCCTCGGCGGTCAGCTGCTGCGTCGCCCGAACAGCATCGCCGAGATCCCCAGCATCAGGATCGGCGGCAGCAGGTAGGCGAGGCGGTAGTCGAACTTGAACGCTCCCGCCAAGCGGCTGAACATCAGCTGCAGCAGCCAGAAACCCAGCGCGAACACGATGCCCAGGAACAATCGGCGGCCGAGGCCGCCGCTGCGCAGGCTGCCGAACGCGAACGGGATCGCCGCCAGGCACAGCGCCAGCACGTTGAGCGGGTAGAACCAGCGGCCCCAGAAGATCTCCTCGTACTCGCGCGCGTCCAGGCCGTTGCGCTGGCGGTAGTCGATGCTGCGCGAAAGGTCGCCGAGGGTCATGTAGCGCGGCTTGGCGATGGTGTCGGCCAGCGCGGCGGGGTCGAGCTCGGAGTCCCAGCGCATCCCCGGCACCCGCTCCTGGGTCACCGAACGTTCGTGGAAGGTCGTGCGCAGCACGTTCTTCAGCACCCAGCTGTTGTCGGAGTGCTCGGCGACGGCCGCATGCGCGATCGACGCCAGGCGTCCGTCCCGGTCCAGTTCGTACAGGCGCACGTCGCGCAGCTGCAGCCACCGGCGCCCGTTCTGCACGCGCTCGTCGCCGCTCTGGGCGTTCAGGAAGGTATTGCCCTCCCGCGCCCACAGCCCGGAATATTTGGCCACCGCGAGATTATTGGTGATGGCGGCGATGCGCACCCGGTCGGCCTCCACCTGGCCGCGGCTGCCGATGGTCTCCATTGCGACCACCATCAGCCCGGTAAGCAGCGCCAGGGTAATGGCGACCGAGATGCTGAGCCGCCGCCGCGACAGGCCCAGCGCGCGCAGCGCGATCAGTTCCGAGGCGCCGGCCAGCTGCCCCAGGCCCATCAGGGCGCCGATCACCGCCGCGGTGGGAAACATGGTGTAGGCCCGGCGCGGGATGGTGTAGGCGACATAGGCCAGGGCGTGGCCGAAGCTGTAGCCGCCCTTGTCGAGGTCGTTGATCTCGTTGGCCAGGGCGTTGACCACGTCCAGGCCCACCAGCACCGACCACACCAGCAGCACCGTCACCACCACCACGCGGCCGACGTAGAGATCGTGAAGGTTCGGGCGCAGCCTCATGCGCGCAGCCGCGGCCGATGCAGGCGGCCGTCGCGCAGGTACAGCCAGGTCGCCAGGGCCAGCAGCGGCAGGGTCAGCCACCACAGGCCCAGGGCCGGCGGCAGGCCACCGCCGGACAGCGCCTGGGTTCCCAGGAACATCAGGTTGGTCCCGACCAGATAGGCGAGGAAGCCGAGCATGATGCGTCCGTAGCGCGCCTGCCGCGGCGAGCTGCGGGCCAGGGGCAGGGTCAGCAGGGCGAAGCCCAGCGCCAGCAGCGGCGGAGTCAGGCGCGCATGCAGCTGGGCGTTGGCGTCGGCCCGCGGATCGCCCAGCAGCGCCAGGGTGGGCAGCAGCTCGGGATCGGTCCCCTCGCGCACGTCGGCACGGTCGGGCAGCGCGAACTCGTTGCTGGCGTAGCGCATCAGGTTGTAATCGCGGCCCTGGTCGAGCGGGCCTTCGACACGGAAGCCGTCGACCAGGCGCAGGTAGCGGTCGCGCTCGCCCTCGAAGAACATCTCGCCGCTGCGGGCGGTGACCACGTCGACCCGGCCCTCCTCCTGGCGCTGCACGAACACGCGCTGCAGCCGGGTTCCGTCGGCGGAAATGCCGCCGACGTAGATCACGCTGCCGTTGGGCAGCATGGTGAACTTGCCCGCGTCCAGCCCGGCCACGACCAGGCTGCGGTTGGCGTGCTCGATCATGCGCTCGCTGGTGCGGTCGGCCCAGGGACCCAGCCACAGCGACAGCGCGCCGATGATCCCGACCACCGGCACCACCAGCATCAACAGCGGCCGCAGAAGACGCCGTGGCCCGACGCCGATCGAGGTCAGCACCGGCATCTCCGAGTCGCGGTAGAGCCGGGCGAAGGACAGCAGCAGGCCCAGCATCAGGGCCAGCGGCAGGATGATGGCCAGGTAGTTGAGAAGCTGCAGGCCCAGCTGGGACACCAGCAGGGCCGCCGGCAGGCGGCCGTCGGCGATGTTGCCCAGCAGATCGACCATCACCCCGCCCAGGCTCACCACCATCAGCACCATCAGCGTCGCCAGGAAGCTCTGGGTGAATTCGCGGAACAGATAGCGGTCCAGCTTCGGCATCGGGTGGGGTTGTTCTACAATCTCGGGTTCGTTCGCTGGGGTTGGAAACGCCGCCACCGGCACGGCCCGGCATTTTTTCGTCGCCGACTGGCCCCACGATTGTACGGAACCGACTAGGAATCTGATCAATGGCACTGGAATTCACCCTGAACCAGGGCGCTGCGGCGAACGCCGACGTCGACTGCGTCGTGGTAGGCGCCTATGCCGACAAGACGCTCACGCCGTCGGCCCAGGCCATCAACGGCGCCAGCGGCGGCAGGCTGTCGGCGCTGCTGCAGCGGGGCGACGTCGGGGGCAAGGCCGGCAACACCACGCTGCTGCACGACCTGCCGGGCGTGGCGGCGCCGCGGGTGCTGGTGGTCGGATTGGGCGAAGCGGGCAAGTTCGGCGTGCCGCAGTACCTCAAGGCGGTCGGCGACGCGGTGCGCGCGCTCAAGGACGGCGCCGCGCGCAAGGCGCTGCTCACGCTGTCCGAAATCGAAGTGAAGGAGCGCGGCACCGCCTGGAACGTCCGCCAGGCCGTGATCGCCGCCGACCACGCCAGCTACCGCTATACCGCCACGCTGAGCAAGAAAAAGGCCGAGGAAAGCGGCCTCGCGCAGCTGGCCATCGGCGGCGGCGGCGAGCAGGCGTTGCTCCAGGGCGTGGCGATCGCCGCCGGGGTGGCGTTCGCGCGCGAACTCGGCAACCTGCCGCCCAATATCTGCAACCCGGCCTATCTGGCCGAAGAGGCGCGCAAGTTCGCCGCCGCCAACGGCGCCGAATCCGAAGTCCTGGAGGAGGCGCAGATGGAGGCGCTGGGCATGGGGTCGCTGCTGGCGGTCGCGCGCGGATCGTCCAACCGCCCGCGCCTGGTGGTGCTGAAATGGAACGGGGCCAGGGACGCCGGGGCCAAGCCCTACGTGCTGGTCGGCAAGGGCATCACCTTCGACACCGGCGGGGTCAACCTCAAGACCCAGGGCGGCATCGAGGAAATGAAGTACGACATGTGCGGCGCGGCCAACGTCATCGGCACCTTCGTCGCCGCGGTGAGGATGAAGCTTGCGCTCAACCTGGTCGTGGTCGTGCCCGCGGTGGAGAACGCGATCGACGGCAACGCCTATCGCCCGTCCGACGTCATCACTTCGATGTCCGGCAAGACCATCGAGGTCGGCAACACCGACGCCGAAGGCCGCCTGATCCTGTGCGATGCGCTCACCTACGCGCAGCGCTTCGAGCCGCAGGCGCTGGTGGACGTGGCCACCCTGACCGGCGCGTGCATGGTCGCGCTCGGCCGCTGCGCCGCCGGCCTGATGAGCAAGAGCGAAGACTTGGCCGCCGAACTGCTGGCCGCCGGCGAGAACGTGTTCGACCGCGCCTGGCGCCTGCCGCTGTGGGACGAGTACCAGACCCAGCTCGACTCCGGCTTCGCCGACGTCTACAACATCGGCGGCCGCTGGGGCGGCGCGATCACCGCCGGCTGCTTCCTGGCGCGCTTCACCGAAGGCCAGCGCTGGGCGCACCTGGACATCGCCGGCGTGGCCAGCGACGAGGGCAAGCGCGGCATGGCCACCGGGCGCCCGGTCGGCCTGTTGACGCAGTGGCTGCTGGACCGGGCCGCCTGAGGCGGGCGCGGGCCGCGTGCCCGCGCCCGGAACCGCCATGCCGCGCGCCGACTTCTACCTGATCGCCAAGCCGCGCTTCCTCGAGGAGCCGCTGAAGCTGGTCTGCGAGCTCGCGCGCCGGGCCTACGACGCCAACCAGTGGACCCTGGTGCTGGCGCGCGATGCGGCCCAGGCCGAGGCGCTCGACGAGCTGCTGTGGTCGTTCGACGAGGACGCCTACATCCCGCACCAGGTCGCCGGCACCGACGAAGAGGACGAGCTCACCCCGGTGCTGATCGCGGCGCCGGAGGTCGACGTGCCCGCGCGCGCGCTGGTGATAAACCTGCGCGACGCCGCCTTCCAAGGTCCGTGCGAACGCGTGCTCGAGGTGGTGCCGGCCGACGCCTCGGCGCGCGAACCGCTGCGGGAACGCTGGAAGCAGTACAAGGCGCGCGGCTTCGAGTTGAACAAGCACGAGATGTAGGCTGGAGCCGGGAATGCGCGCGGTCGGTCCGCGAGTCGTTCTTGTCGAATCTCCTTAGAAATGCCCGGATACTGCTTTTCCGCCCAACGGCGGGACCGATACGACGCGATCGCGCCGATGTTCCGAGCACGCCGCCGCACGTCCCGACGCCATCCATTTCTCCCATCG
>DATHAV010000034.1:0-7174 GCA_035296505.1 Pseudoxanthomonas sp. | reverse complement strand
GGTGGCCGGCAGCGCGCGCATCGGCCGCTACTGCCTGATCGGCGGCGGGGCGGGCGTGCTGGGCCACCTGGAGATCTGCGACAAGGTGACCGTCACGGCGATGTCGCTGGTGACCCATTCCATCCGCGAACCGGGCGAATATTCGTCGGGCACGCCGCTGACCGACAACCGCACCTGGCGCAAGAACGCGGCCCGGTTCAAGCAACTGGACACGATCGCGCGACGCCTTGCCGGCGCGCGCAAGGAGGACGAGTGAGCGAACACGTGCAGACGCCGATGGACGTGACCCGGATTCGGGAACTGTTGCCGCACCGCTATCCGTTCCTGCTGGTCGACCGCGTCATCGAGTTCGAGGCCGACAGGCGCATCCTCTGCCACAAGAACGTGAGCATCAACGAGCCTTTCTTCCAGGGCCATTTCCCGGGCCACCCGGTGATGCCCGGGGTGCTGGTGATCGAGGCGCTGGCCCAGGCCGGCGGGGTGCTGACCCAGCTCTCGCGAGGCACCCTGGCCGACAGCAAGCTCTTCTACCTGGTGAAGATCGACAACGCGCGCTTTTCGCGCATGGTCGTGCCCGGCGACGTGCTGGAGCTGCACGTGCAGATCAAGCGCATCATCCGCACCATGACCTTCTATGCCTGCGTGGCGAAGGTCGACGGCGAAGAGGTCGCATCGGCCGATGTCCTGTGCGCCGAAACCGACAAGGCTTGAGCCGTGTCCGCGACGCCATCGATCCACCCCAGCGCCGCCATCGATCCCGCCGCTCGCCTGGGCGAGAACGTACGCATCGGCGCGTTCACCAGCATCGGGGCGGAGGTGGAGATCGGCGACGGCACGGTGGTCGGGCCGCACTGCAGCATCACCGGACCGGCCCGTATCGGCCGCGACAATCGCATCGTCGGGCACGCGGCGATCGGCGGAGACCCGCAGGACAAGAAGTTCGCCGGAGAGCGCACCGAGCTGGTCATCGGCGATCGCAACATCATCCGCGAGTTCGTCACCCTCAACCGCGGTACCGGCGAGGGAGGCGGCCGCACCCGGATAGGCGACGACAACTGGCTGCTGGCCTATACCCACGTGGCCCACGACTGCCGCATCGGCGGCCACTGCGTGCTGTCCAACAACTCCACGCTGGCCGGGCACGTCGAGGTCGGCGATTGGGTGATCATGAGCGGTTTCGCGGGGGTGCATCAATTCTGCCGCATCGGCGCCCACGCCTTCCTCGGCATGGGCGTGCTGGTCGGCGGCGACGTGCCGCCCTACACCATGGTCGCGGCCGATGCGCAGGGCCGGCCGCGGGGGATCAACAGCGAAGGCCTCAAGCGCCGCGGCTTCGACGCCGCGCGCATCGCTTCGATCAAGAAGGCCTACCGCACGCTGTACGTGGCCGGCCTGCCGCTGGCGCAGGCGCGCGAAGCGCTGGCCGAACAGGCGCGCGAAAGCGAAGACGTGCGCGCGCTGCTGGACTTCATCGACACGGGGCAGAGGCCGTTGCTGCGGTGAGCGCGGTCGATCGGAGCGACCCTGGCGAACTTCCGGCGCGGACGCCGACGCTGTCCGGCCTGATGGCGGTCGGTGCGACCCAGGCTCCCTTATCGAAGCGGCCGGTGCGCATCGCGCTGGTCGCGGGCGAAACCTCCGGCGACGCGCTGGGCGCGGGCTTGATCGGCGAACTGCGGAAGCGCTATCCCACTGCGCAGTTCGCCGGCGTCGGTGGCGATGCGATGCGGGCCGCCGGCTTCGACGCCTGGCACGACGCGGGCGAGCTGGCGGTGATGGGCTTGGCCGAAGTGCTCAAGCACCTGCCGCGCCTGTCGAAGCTGCGCAGGAACCTGCGCCGGCGCGTGCTGGACTGGAAGCCGGACGTGTTCGTCGGCATCGACGCGCCGGACTTCAACCTCGGGCTGGAGCGCTGGCTGAAGCGGCGCGACGTGCGCACCGTGCACTACGTGAGCCCGTCGGTGTGGGCATGGCGCGAGCGCCGCGCGCAGAAGATCGGCCGCAGCGCCGACCTGGTGCTGTGCCTGTTCCCGATCGAGCCGCCGATCTACGCGCGCCACGGCATCGATGCGCGCTATGTCGGCCACCCCATGGCCGACGAGATCGCGATGGAGCCCGACCAGGCCGGCGCGAGGGAGGCGCTGGGACTGCGCCCGCACTCGCCGGTCCTGGCGGTCCTGCCGGGCAGCCGGCTGGGCGAGATCGAGCGCCTGGCGCCGGTGTTCCTCGAGGCGGCGAAACTCGTGGCCCGATCCGTTCCCCGCCTGCAGATCGTGGTGCCCGCGGCCAACGGCGCCTGCCGCGCCGCGATCGCGCCGCTGCTCTCGCCGCTGGCCACGCTGGATCCGCCGCCGGCGCTGGTCGATGGCCGCGCGCGCGAGGCCATAGTCGCCGCCGACGTGGTGCTGCTGGCCTCGGGCACCGCGACGCTCGAGGCGATGCTGGCCAAGCGGCCGATGGTGGTCGGCTACCGGCTGGCGCCGCTGACCTACCGCATCGTCAAGGGCCTGGGCCTGCTCAAGGTCGACCGCTACGCCCTGCCCAACGTGCTCCACGGCGGCGACCTGGCGCCGGAATTGATGCAGGACGCCTGTACCCCGCCCAACCTGGCGGCCGCGGTGCTGAACCTGTTCCAGCGCCCCGAGGCCGGCGCCGCGCTGCAGCCGGCGTACCGCGAGCTGCACGCCGCGCTGCGGCGAAACGCGTCGGCGCGCGCAGCCGAGGCGATCGCCCGGCTTATTGCATGAACGCGCGCCGCATGCCGCTGCGGGTCGCCGGCGTGGACGAAGCCGGCCGCGGTCCGCTCGCGGGGCCGGTGTCGGTCGCCGCGGTGATCCTGAATCCGAGGCGCCGGATCAAGGGCCTGGACGACTCCAAGAAGCTCAGCGAGAAGAAGCGCGAGGCGCTGTATCCGCTGATCGTCGAACGCGCGGTGGCGTGGCACGTGGAATTCGTGCCCATCGACGAGATCGACCGCCTCAACATCCTGCACGCGACCATGGAGGGAATGCGCCGCGCGCTGTGCGCGCTGACCCCGGCGGCCGAACTGGCGCGCATCGACGGCAACCGTCTGCCGCGCGACCTGCCCTGCGCGGCCGAAGCGCTCATTGGCGGCGACGCGCTGGAGCCGGCGATCATGGCCGCCTCGATCCTGGCCAAGGTCGCCCGGGACCGCCTGATGGTGGCGCTGCACGACGAGTTTCCCGCCTACGGCTTCGCCGTGCACAAGGGCTACGCCACCTCCGCCCATCTGCAGGCGCTGGCGGCGCACGGACCCTGTGCGCACCACCGGCGCAGCTTCATGCCGGTCAAGCAGACCCTGCTGTTCGCCTGAGCGGCGGCATCGGCGCCACGGCGTCAAGCCTTGTCCGCCTACCCCCTCGCCGCTACCCTGATCGCGCATGCCCTCCCGCTTCATCCACCTGCACCTGCACACCGAATTCTCGCTGGCGGATTCCACCATCCGCGTGCCCGAAAAGCCGGAGGAGGCGCGCCCGGAGAAGGCCAAGCGGCCCAACCTGCTGAGCCGCGCGGTCGAGCTGCGGCTCCCGGCGCTGGCGGTGACCGATCGCAACAACCTGTTCGCGCTGGTGAAGTTCTACAAGGCCGCCGAATCGGTCGGCATCAAGCCCATCGCCGGCGCCGACCTGTGCGTGGCCGAGGGCGGCGAGCCGCCGTGGCAGCTGACCCTGCTGTGCCGCGACCGCGCCGGCTACCTGTCGCTGTCGCGCCTGCTCACCCGCGCCTGGATGGAAGGCCACCGCACCGACGGCGTGGCCATCGATCGCGCCTGGCTGCACGGCAACTGCGGGGGCCTGTTCGCCATCGCCGGGCGCCAGAGCCATGCCGCGCGTTTGGCCGCGGGCGGCCGCCACGAGCTGGCCGAGCAACATCTGGCCGACCTGCAGCGCTGCTTCGGCGAGAACCTGCACCTGGAGCTCACCCGCACCCGGCGCGAGGGCGAAGACGCCTTCAACGCCTTCGCGCTGCATGCGGCGGGCCGGCGCTCGATCCCCATCCTCGCCAGCAACGACGTGCGTTTCCTCCACCGCGACGGCTTCGAGGCGCACGAGGCGCGCGTGTGCATCTCCGGCGGCCGCGTGCTGGACGATCCGCGCCGCCCGCGCGACTACAGCCCCGAGCAGTACCTGAAGTCGCCGGAGGAAATGCAGGCGCTGTTCGCCGACCTCCCCGACGCGATCGACAACACCTACGCCCTGGCGCAGCGCTGCAACCTCGAGCTCGCCCTGGGCCAGTACGCCCTGCCCGCGTTCCCGGTGCCCAGCGACGAGACGCTGGAGAGCTGGATCCGCTCCGAGTCGCACCGCGGCCTGGAGCGGCGCCTGGCCAAGGTGCCGCTGGCGCCGGGCCACACCGAGGACAGCTACCGCGCGCGGCTGGACCTGGAGGTCGACGTGATCGTGCGCATGGGCTTCCCCGGCTACTTCCTGATCGTGGCCGACTTCATCAACTGGGCCAAGGACCACGGCATTCCGGTGGGGCCGGGGCGCGGTTCGGGCGCCGGCTCGCTGGTGGCCTGGGCGCTGGGCATCACCGATCTGGACCCGCTGCCCTACGACCTGCTGTTCGAGCGTTTCCTCAATCCCGAGCGCGTGTCGATGCTCGACTTCGATATCGACTTCTGCATGGACCGCCGCGACGAGGTGATCGACTACGTCGCCGCCAAGTACGGCCGCGACCGGGTCAGCCAGATCATCACCTACGGCACCATGGCGGCCAAGGCGGTGGTGCGCGACACCGGCCGGGTGCTCGGCTTCCCCTACGGCCTGGTCGACGGCATCGCCAAGCTCGTCCCCAACATGCTGGGGGTGACGCTCAAGGACGCGATGGGCGAAGGCAAGGGCGAGATGGCCTCGCAGGAGCTGATCGACCGCTACCGCGACGAGGACGACGTCCGCGACCTGATCGACCTGGCGCGCGAACTCGAGGACCTCACCCGCAACGCCGGCAAGCACGCCGGCGGCGTGGTCATCGCCCCGTCGCCGCTGTCGGACTTCTGCCCGCTGTTCGCCGAACACGACGGCCACGGGCTGGGGCGCTCGCCGGTGACCCAGTTCGACAAGGACGACGTCGAGGCGGTGGGGCTGGTGAAGTTCGACTTCCTCGGCCTGCGCACGCTGACCATCATCGACTGGGCGGTGAAGGCGATCAACGCGCGCGCCGTCGCCACCGGCGCGGCGCTCGACGGCCCGCCGCTGGACATCGCCGCGCTGCCGCTGGACGACGCGGCGACCTATGCGCGGGTGTTCTCCACCGGCGACACCGGCGCGGTGTTCCAGTTCGAGTCGCGCGGCATGCGCGAGCTGCTCAAGCGCGCCAAGCCCGACCGCTTCGACGACCTGATCGCGCTGGTCTCGCTGTACCGCCCAGGGCCGATGGACCTGATCCCGGACTTCATCGAGCGCAAGCACGGGCGCCAGGAGATCGAATATCCGGACGCGCGCGTCGAGCCCATCCTCAGGGACACCTACGGGATCATGGTGTACCAGGAGCAGGTCATGCAGATGGCGCAGATCGTCGGCGGCTACACGCTGGGCGGCGCCGACCTGCTGCGCCGCGCGATGGGCAAGAAGGTGCCGGCCGAGATGGCCAAGCACCGCGAGATCTTCCGCGAGGGCGCCGGCAAGGGCGGCGTGGAGGAGCGCAAGGCCGACGCGATCTTCGACCTGATGGAGAAGTTCGCCGGCTACGGCTTCAACAAGTCGCACGCGGCCGCCTACGCGCTGGTGTCCTACCAGACCGCCTGGCTCAAGACCCACTACCCGGCCGAATTCATGGCCGCGGTGCTGTCCTCGGACATGGACAACACCGACAAGGTGGTTGGTTTCCTGGACGAATGCCGCGGCCTCAAGCTGACCGTGCTGCCGCCGGACGTCAACGCTTCGTGCTACATGTTCGTCGCCGACGACCACGCCACCGTGCGCTACGGCCTGGGCGCGATCAAGGGCGTCGGCCGCGGCGCCTGCGAAGCCATCGTCGCCGAACGCGAGCGCGACGGAGCGTTCGTCGACCTGCTGGATTTCTGCCGGCGCGTCGATTCGACCAAGCTCAACCGGCGCGCGCTGGAGGCGCTGGTCAACGCCGGCGCGGTGGATGCGCTGGGTCCCAACCGCGCCTCGCTGATGCTGCAGCTGCCCGAGGTGATGAAGGCCACCGAGCAACTGGCGCGCGAGCGCGACGCCGGGCAGGTGTCGCTGTTCGGCGGCGGCGATGCGGCGCCGGCGCTGGACGTGGTGCTGCCGCTGGCGCCGGAATGGCCGCTGGCGCAGAAGCTCGCCGGCGAGCGCGACACCCTGGGCCACTACCTCAGCGGCCACCCGATGGACCCGTACCGCGACGACCTCAAGGCACTGGTCGGCAGCGACCTCGGCGAACTGGACCGCATCTGGAGTTCGCAGCCGCAGGGCGAGAAGCGCGGCTGGCGGCCAGAGGTCAACGCGGTGCTGGCCGGCCAGGTGGTCGCGCTGCGGCGCAAGGGCGACAGCCAGGTCTTCGTCCAGCTCGAGGACGGCCGCGGCCGCATCGAGTGCAGCGTGTTCGCCGACGCCATGGGCGAGTTCGGCCACCTGCTGACCCGTGACCGCATCCTGGTGGTCAAGGGCGGGCTGCGCGAGGACGAATTCAGCGGCGGCTTCAGCCTAAGGATCCGCCAGTGCTGGGACTACGCGGCCTTGTGCGCGCAGCACGCCCAGCGCCTGTCGCTGCGCCTGGACCTCCGGGAGCCCGGCCTGTGGGACCGCATCGACGCCCTGCTTTCGCGCCATCGGCCCGGCGGCACCCCGCTGCGCCTGGACCTGCTGATGCGCCAAGGCGAACGCGGCGTGGCCGGCGTGCTCGATCTCAACGGCCCGAAATCCGTGCGGGTGGACACCGAGCTGCTCGACGCCCTGCGCGCGCACCCGGGCGTACGCACGGTCAAGGTCAACTTCACCCGGCCCTGGACGAACTGAGGTTTTCTTCTTCCGGAGGGAGAAGGCGGCGCGAAGCGCCGGAGGACCAAGGGAAGTGCCGGTGACATTAGGGCGTGGCAAATAACGCTGACGGCAAGTCGCATTGCAGCCTCACACTCCACTCCCTCATCCGCCCTTCGGGCACCTTCTCCCAGAGGGAGAAGGGAGCAACATCGACCCCTTATCCGCCCTTCCGCCCCTTC
>DATHAV010000033.1:0-5005 GCA_035296505.1 Pseudoxanthomonas sp. | reverse complement strand
GGGCGGGCGATCTTGCGACGCTTCTGGCCCGCGGCGAAATCGATCTGGCGCTCGGCGGGCTGGTCGACTACGGCTTGGAGGAAGTGCGCTGCGTGCCGGCCAGGCACCTGATCGGCGCGCCGGCAGGCAGCAGCCGCGGGCGCGTCCTTCGGCAGGTCTTCTTCCCCAACACCTGGTGGCTGTGCCGCGACGACCGGCTGTGGTGCTGGCGCGTCAGGGCGTTCCTGTGGGCGCACCGGCGGCATGTGCGCTTCGGCTACCGCGAATGCTCGCTCCAGATCGGCAAGACCTGCATCCTGGGGGCGCTGATTCCCGCGCCTGGCAGACAGCGCAGAGCATGCTGTTGAGACTTGTGGCAGCTCGACGCAAAGCCGTCCCCCGGCAGCGGCGTGCGCCGCGATTGCGCGGTTGCGCAAAAAGTGCATCGCTAGTGGCGTGAAAGCCGGCCCGGACGGCGCAGCAAGCGGCTTGCGCCTCACGCCGCGATGGCACGGCTTTTGCGCTTTCCTTTGCTCCCGCTACCGGAGAAATGAAATGCGGAAATTCCGCCTGCTTGCCTGCGCTCTCGGAGCCACGCTGCTTATCGGCTGCGCCGAATCCGATACCAGCGATGCCAAGCGCATCGCACAAGAAGCCGACCCGGGCGAAATCGCGCCGATGGACGCCACCGACGGCAGGCGCCAGTCGACCGCCCGCGTGCTGCCGGACGGCGCCCCCGACCCCGCGGCCACGGCAAACCCCGCCGGCACCATCACCATGGTCCCAGGCCCGCCGGTGCATCTGGCGGATGCGGCGGGCGCGTCGGTGTACATGCTCGAAGGCAACGCCAACGGCGACCGGTGCGACGCGATCTGCGAAGAAGCCTGGCCGCCGGTCATCGCGCAGATCAACCGTCCGCAGGCCGGACAAGGCGTGGACGGCAGCCTGCTGGGCACGGCCCCGCGGCCGGACGGTTCGCTGCAGGTGCGCTATGGCGTCAACCCCTTGTACCGCTATGCGGGCGACCGCGGCGCGGGACGCACCTCCGGCCATCAGGTCACCGACAAATGGGGCCGCTGGACGCTGGTCGGACTGGACGGCACGCCGGTGAAGGACCAGGTGCCCCAAACCTCCGAACGTCCTGCCGCACCGGACGCGCAACGACGGCAGGGTTCGGGTCAGGGTTGAGGGGCCAGCAGGCACTTGGCCATCCGTTCCAGACGCGCCCGCATGGGCGTCGCGGACATGCCGGACAACGATCACGGGAAGCGGAGCCGCCCTACTGGGCAGAATTCAATCCCGCAGCGAATGCATCAGCGCCGGCACCTCGCCGGCGATTTCGCGCGCGAGCAGGCCGATGCTGCCGTGGCGCTGCTCCAGCCGCCGCCCGGCCTGGGCGTGCAGCGATACCGCCCAGCAGGCGGCCTGTTCCAGATAGGCGCCGCGGGCCAGCAGCCCGCCCACCACGCCTGCAAGCACGTCGCCCGAACCGGAGGTGCCCAGCCCGGGGCTGCCGCCGCGGTGGATCCACAGGCGGCCGTCGGGCGCGGCGATGTGGGTGGTGCTGCCCTTGAGGACCAGCACGTGCCCGTGGTCGCGCGCATGGCGACGCGCGAAGCTCGCCGCATCGGCCTCCACCTCCTCGGCCGGCATCCCGACCATGCGCGCCATTTCGCCCGGATGCGGGGTCAGCACCGCGCGTGGGTGCGACCGGCCGCGATAGGCATCGAGCGCGCCGGCGTCGAGCACGATCGGCGCATCGACCTGTTCGAACAGCTGCGCCAGCGCCAGAACCATCGCCGGTCCGGCGGCCATGCCTGGCCCGAACACGACCGCATCGCTGCCGGCGGCCGCCCGCAGCACTGCGTCGGGCAGCGCCTGCATCTCTCCGGCATCGTCCACCGGCATGGACATGACCTTGGCCTCGGGCAGACGCACCGCGATGTGCATCGCCGCCGGCGCGACCACGGCCACTTGCAGCTTGCCAGCGCCGGCCCTGAGGGCGGCGATGCCGGCCAGCAGGCACGCGCCTGGGATGGTGGACGCGCCGGCGATCACCAGCACCCGCCCGCGGTCTTCCTTGCTCTGGCTCGCTTCGGCGGACGGCAGCGGCCACTGGCGCAGGAGCGCCTGGTCCAGCTCCACCGCGGCCGGGACGGCTTCGCGGTTCATTTCGGGCCGGCCGGACGGTCGTGCGCGGTGGTGATCGCCTCGCCGGCCTCCAGCAGCGGCAGTACCAGGCTGGCGCGGCGCAGCCGGAAACAAGTCTCGTCTTGATCGCAGTCCAGCCCGTATTCGGTGACCGAGCAGTTGGGGACGTCCGCCTGGCGGTCGATCTCCAGGATCCGCGCCTCGTCCATGCGTTCGATCAGGTAGCGGAAGCAGTTGACGATCACCTGGTGGGCCACGATCAGCACGCGCTCGCCCACGTAATCGCGCCGCAGCTCCTCCACCACGCTGCGCAGCCGCAGGACCACGTCGCACCAGCTCTCCCCTCCCGGCGGCCGGAAATAGAACTTGCCCACCAGGGCGCGCTGCTCGTGCAACTCGGGAAAACGCCTGGCGATGCCCACCATCGTGTAGCGGTCGAGGATGCCGAACTCCTTCTCGCGCAGGCGTTCGTCCACCTGCAGTTCGCACGGCGCCAGCACCTCGGCCACCGCCTGCGCGGTCTGCTGCGAACGTACGAACGGCGAGGTCATCACCACCGTCGGCCGCTGCTCGACCGGCATCGATTCGAACCACTGGCCCAGCGCGAACGACTGGCGCTGCCCCAGCCGCGACAGGGGCGTGTCGGCGTCGCGGGTCTCCAGGTCGATGAGTTCGGTGCCGGCCGCTTCGGCCTGGTCGCGGGCGACGTTGCCGGCGCTTTGGCCATGCCGCACCACCCAGAGCGTATGCGGCCAATCGGTGTGAAGTCGTCGCGGCATCAGGATCCTATGTGGTGCGATCAGTCGGCGGGGGACGAGTTGCGCCGCGTGAGGTGGGCGACTTCGGGTCCCAGCCCGTATTCGTGGCCGATGGCGTTGATCTCGGCTTCGAGCGCCTCGTGCAGCGCCTCGGGCGTGGTCGCGAACAGCGCCACGATCGCGGGCTCCAGGCATTCCACCACACCTTCGATGCTGGCGTCGGTGGCTTCGACGATGAGGGCACCCATGTAGCGCCGCAGCTTGGCCTGGACGTCCGAATCGAAGGACAGCGCGCGTGGCGTGCTCATGCTGCATTTCCCCCGTCGCAATCGAAGTGCGCCACCGACGCCGCGGCCGGCGCCATACCCGCGTCGCGCGCGGTCGCCGTTGGCTGATGCTGCCTGGCGTTGTCGAATTCGTGCGCATCGTGCGAGCAGTAGATCCGCACCGCGCCGGCCTGCGTCATCGCCAGGTCGCGTAGCCGCTGCTGGTTGCGCAGGCGGCTGGCCCGGTCCACCTCCATGAACTTCTGGTAGCCGACCAGGGCCGGCGGGCAGCGCGGCGCCTGGCCGCGCGCGTGCGGCAGTTCGCGGTGGTGAAAGTAGGCATCGCCCGCGAGCAGGATCCAGGTGCCGAACTCGTTGCGCACCGCTACGCCGCAGTGGCCGAAGGTATGGCCGACGAGCGGCACCATCAGGATGTCCTCGTTCACCCCGACGAGCTCGCGCACGGTGCGGAACCCGTACCAGGGGGTGCCGTGGGCGCTGTAGGCTTCCCAGTTCACGCCCGCGTCCCACTGCTGTACGCGGTAACGCCGCCGCGCCAGCCAGCTCCTGCGGCGATTCGCCGCTTCCAGTTCGGCGGCGTGCACGTGGACCTTGGCTTCGGGAAAATCCTCGATTCCGCCGGCGTGGTCGAAATCCAGGTGGGTGAGCACGATGTGGCGCACGTCGCGTCGCGAAAAACCCAGCGCTTCGACCTGCGCCAGCGCAGTGTGCTCACGGCGCAGCCGCGGCCTCAGAAGGCCGGTCATGAACCGGCTCAGGCGCGGATGCGGCCTGTCGACGTCGCCGGTACCGAAGCCCGTGTCCACCAGCACGAGCCCGGCGCTATCGGTTTCGATCAGCAGGCAGTGGCACACCAGATGCGCAGGCCGCAGCCACGAACCCTCGCCATCGAACAGGCCGCCGCCGAAAGGGCACATCGAACCGCAGTTGAGATGATGCACGCGCATGGTCGCCTCCGCTTACGCAGGGGCAATACGCGAATTCCATGCCACGTGGCCACCCTGCATTCTGCTGGGCCTTCGCCGCGGCAGCGCGCGCACAAGTTGCGTAAGGGCGAAGCATCTGCAAGCCCGCGTCCTGTGTCGCTAGCCGGGCAGGAACGATGGCCCCAGCGGAAACACGCGCCAGCGACGGTCGCCGCCCTCTATGTTGAGCGCCGACTGCAGGCCGCTGATGCTGCGCTGACGCGCCGCCGCGACGGCGTGGGCCATGGCGGACTGGCGGTCGGGAAAGTGCAGCGTGGCCGACTGGTTGACCAGCAGGACGTAGACGCCTTCTTCCAAGGGATCCAGAGGCAGATCGAAGATCATCATCGCCGGGATTATGGTGATGAAGATGCAAGGCCTGCGTGAGCGCGCGCACCGGATGCAGGTCTCGCCGACGGCAATCCGGCGGCTGCGCTGTTTTCACCTCCGGATTACCCGGGCAGGCACACCATTGCGCTCTTTTTGAACGAGCAAGCCGATGGCCGAACGCATCAGCCAGCAGAAGTTCGATGGGCTCGTCGCCTCGCTGCGCGCCCGCGACCACGGCGCGATCAGCGACTGCATGCCTTACGGCGCCGCGCAGGTGTCGTACACGCTGGATCACCTGGCGCGCGAGCACGAGCGCCGCGAAGGCATGGACTGGAACGATGTCTGTCCCGCCTACGGATTGGCCATGATCACCCACGACGCCTACCGTCTGCCGTCCGACGATGAGCCGCTGGAAACCCTGTGGAACGAGGTGGGAAGCGAATCGCGCCTGCTGTGGCCGGAGGTGCGCGATTTGGTGGCCGAAGCCTGGCGCTGGCTGGATGCGCTCAAAAGCCAGTCGGAGATGACCTGATCC
>DATHAV010000032.1:0-6849 GCA_035296505.1 Pseudoxanthomonas sp. | reverse complement strand
CTGGCTTCCTCCAGGGCCTTGGTGCGGGCCTCGATCTGCGCCCTGTCGTCGCCCTTCATCGCGGTTTCCAGGTCCGCCAGCGCCGATTCCACCCTGGCGATCACCTCACCGCCGACCTTGCTGCCGTGCTCGGCGATGGCGCTGCGGGTGGCGTGGATCAGGCCGTCGGCCTGGTTGCGCGCCTGCACCAGTTCGTGGAACCTCTTGTCCTCTTCGCGGTGCGCTTCGGCGTCGGCCACCATCTGCTGGATCTCGGCCTCGGACAGGCCCGAACCGGCCTTGATCTCGACCTTCTGCTCCTTGCCGCTCTTCTTGTCGCGGGCGGAGACGTGGAGGATGCCGTTGGCGTCGATGTCGAACGACACCTCCACCTGCGGCAGGCCGCGCGGCGCCGGGTCGATGCCGGTCAGGTCGAACTTGGCCAGCGACTTGTTGAAGCGGGCCTGTTCGCGCTCGCCCTGCAGCACGTGCACGGTCACCGCGGATTGGTTGTCCTCGGCCGTGGAGAAGGTCTGCGACGCCTTGGTCGGAATCGTGGTGTTCTTCTCGATGATCTTGGTGAAGACGCCGCCCAGGGTCTCGATGCCCAGGCTCAGCGGAGTCACGTCGAGCAGCAGCACGTCCTTGACGTCGCCGGCCAGCACGCCGCCCTGGATCGCGGCGCCCAGCGCCACCGCCTCGTCGGGATTGACGTCCTTGCGCGGCTCCTTGCCGAAGAACTCGGCCACGGCCTGCTGCACCTTGGGCATGCGGGTCTGGCCGCCGACCAGGATCACCTCGCCGATCTCGCTGGCGCGGATGCCCGCGTCGTTGAGCGCGATGCGGCACGGCTCGATGGTCTTCTTGACCAGGTCGTCAACCAGGGCCTCGAGCTTGGCCCGGGTCAGCTTGATGTTGAGGTGCTTGGGACCCGAGGCGTCGGCCGTGACGTAAGGCAGGTTGACCTCGGTCTGCTGCGAGGAGGACAGCTCGATCTTGGCGCGCTCGGCCGCGTCCTTCAGGCGCTGCAGGGCGAGCGGATCCTTGCGCAGGTCGATGCCCTGGTCCTTGTTGAACTCGTCGACCAGGTAGTCGATGACGCGCTTGTCGAAATCCTCGCCGCCAAGGAAGGTGTCGCCGTTGGTGGCCAGCACCTCGAACTGCTTCTCGCCGTCGACGTTGGCAATCTCGATGATCGACACGTCGAAGGTGCCGCCGCCGAGGTCGTAGACCGCGATCTTGCGGTCGCCGCCGTCCTTGTCCAGGCCATAGGCCAGGGCCGCGGCGGTCGGCTCGTTGATGATGCGCTTGACGTCGAGGCCGGCGATCTTGCCCGCGTCCTTGGTCGCCTGGCGCTGGCTGTCGTTGAAGTACGCCGGGACGGTGATGACCGCTTCGGACACGGCCTCGCCCAGGAACGCCTCGGCGGTCTTCTTCATCTTTTCCAGGATGCGGGCGGAGATCTCCTGCGCCGACAGCTTCTTGCCGTCGGAGGTGCTGACCCAGGCGTCGCCGTTGTCGTGCTGAACGATGCCGTAGGACACCAGGCCGATGTCCTTCTGCACTTCGGCGTCCTTGAACTTGCGGCCGATCAGGCGCTTCACCGCGTAGAAGGTGTTCTTGGGGTTGGTCACCGCCTGGCGCTTGGCCGAGGCGCCGACCAGGACTTCGCCGTCCTTGGTGTAGGCCACGATCGAGGGCGTGGTGCGATCGCCCTCGGAATTCTCGATGACGCGGGCCTTGCCGCCGTCCATGATCGCCACGCACGAGTTGGTCGTGCCGAGGTCGATGCCGATGATCTTGCCCATGTTGCGTGCTCCCTGAAGTCTGTCTTTGGCCGGCCATAGGCCGGATCGATGGATCGGATGTGGGGTTCAAGCCTTCCGCTTCAAGGGCTGAGGCCAGTCAAGCGCCTGGTCCGGATGAGGCTCTGGCCGCTTCCTGCGGCGGCGGTCTTTGGTACCGCCCTTTCCTTACTATTTAATTATTCTTGATTTTTTTAAGTTTTCTTTCAGAATAGAAGTCAATTCTTCACTTTCTGGCATTCCTCCAAAAACCTGCCAATCTTGTAGATTCTGCTTCCCAGAGTAGAGATTCATTGGAAGCATCATATAAACTGAATAGATAAGTGGCGCTGTTCAAATCGTTTCTTTTCACACCTATACCCGTTATGACAACCTTAAAAATGTAGGGATTTCCATTTCGTTTGGCGGTTCCCAAACATCAGGTTCTGTGCTCTGTAAGCATCCAATGCAATCATTCTTTCAGTGGCTTTCTCTGACATTGTTTTGATGTGTCCATTTAATATTCCTGTGGTTTTCAAATCGTCATATAACGGCTTAATAAACAACGATTCTTCGTTCATCATCACAGTCGATGTTTCCTCCAACTCTTCTTCATGCCAAAATAAAGCATTTTTATCGGCGATTGAATTTGATTGGATTCAATTATTTTGAATTCCGGGTCGGTAAAGTTTCTATATTAAATGGATCTACTTACGCCAAAACTAAAAAACCAATGATGAGCAGCCCTATAATTCCTTGAATTTTCCCTTCATATCTTCTTTCATAGCTTAATATCCTTATTTATTGTCTTAAATTGACTGCAGTGTTTAACCTACGAAAAATACGCCGACCAATCAGTCCTGGCGCGCCACGACCACCAGCGCCGGACGCAGCAGGCGCTCGTTGAGCAGGTAGCCCTTCTGGAACACCTGGACCACGCTGCCGGGCGCCGCGCTGCCGGCGTCGACCTGGCTGATGGCCTGGTGGTAGTCGGGGTTAAAGGTTTCGCCGGTCGGATCGAGCACGCTCAGGCCGTTGTCTGCCGCGACCTTGAGCAGCTGGCGGAAGGTCATGTCCAGGCCGTCGCGCAACGTGCTGGGTTGCTCGCCGGCGGCGGCCAGTCCGGCGTCCAGGCTATCGAACACGGGCAGCAGGTCCGAAAGCAGGCGCTCGTTGGCGAACTTGCGGAGCTGCTCGAGGTCGCGGCCGAGACGCTTCCGCTGGTTTTCCAAGTCGGCGCGCTCGCGCAGGATGTCGGTCCGGGTCTGCTCGAGTTCTGCGCGCAGCTGCCGGACTTCCTCGGCCAGCGCATCGTGGTGATCGTGATGCGGGTGGCCCTCGCCGCCGGATGCGTCGTGCGCGTCGTCGGCAGCGTGGCTGGATTCGTTGTGGCTGTGGCTCATGCGAGGCTTCCATTGGCGGGCCGCCCTAGCCGGGCGGGAACCCCCACCTATGGGGCCGGCGCCTCGGGATTCAAGGCGGAACCGAGGACATCGGCGGCCGCCTGGACCACCGGAATGACGCGTTCGTAGGCCATGCGCGTGGGGCCGATCACGCCCAGCACGCCCAGCACCTGCCCGTGCGCCTGATAAGGCGCGGTCACCACCGACACCCCGTCCAGCGGGGCCAGGCCGGTCTCTTCGCCGATGAAGATGCGCACGCCCGGGGCCTGCAGGGTGCGTTCGAGCAGCTGCAGGATCTCGCGCTTGCGGGCGAAGGTTTCGAACAGCTCGCGCAGGCGGTCCAGGTCGGAAAGGTCCTGGACCCCCATCAGCCGGGTCTGCCCGGCCAGCACCACGTCCTCGCCGGCGGGCACCAGCGCGTGCTCGGCGAGCTCGACCGTGTGCGCCAGCAGGCCTTCCATCTCGGCCTGCGCATGGCGCAGCTCGCGCAGCAGGCTGGCGCGAATCTCCGACAGCGAGCGGCCGGCGAAATGCGTATTGAGGTAGTTGGCCACCCGCTCCAGTTCGGAAGGGCCGTAGGCGCGGCGCGGCTCGATCACCCGGTTCTGCACGTCGTTGTCGGCGAACACCAGGATCGCCAGCACCCGGCGCCCGTCCAGCGGCACGAAGTCGATATGCCGGAACGCGAACTGGTCGCGGCTCGGCGCGCTCACCACCCCGACGAAATGGGTCATGGCCGACAGCAGCTCCGAGGCGTTTCCCAGCAGCGCCTGGGTGCCGGCGCCGGCAGGCAGCTCCGAGCGCAGGCGCGCCACTTCCCCTTCGCCCAGCGGCGTCATCTTCACCAGGCTGTCGACGAACACCCGGTAGCCCTGAGCGGTGGGAATACGGCCGGCCGAAGTGTGCGGCGAGGTCAGCAGGCCGATATCCTCCAGGTCGCTGAGGATGTAGCGGATGGTGGCGGCGCTGACGTCCAGCCCAGCGTGCTTGGCCAGCGTCTGCGAACCGACCGGCTCGCCATCGCGGATGTAGCGCGCGATCAGCGTGCGCAGCAGGTGGCGCGCGCGCGGATCGAGCGCATTGGGAGGCATGGACATGGGCGATAGATAGCCCCGACGGTTCGCCATTGCAAGCGCGGACCTGACGCTATGGGAGGCGCAGGACCGCCAGCGGGCTCGGCGATCGTGCGCCAGCCGGCGTCCGCGCCGAGCGTGGTGGCGTCTCAGCCGCTGCGCCGCATGCCACTACAATGCGCGCCATGCTCAAGCACCTCGCGCTCAAGGATTTCGCCGTCGTCCGCGCCGCAGAACTCGAGTTCGGGCCGGGAATGACCGTCATTTCCGGCGAAACCGGTGCCGGCAAGTCGCTGCTGGTCGACGCGCTCGGCTTCCTGTGCGGCCTGCGCGCGGACAGCGGCGTGGTCCGCCACGGCGCCGAACGCGCCGAGCTTTCCGCCGAATTCGGCCTCGACGACGCGCCCCCTGCCTTGGCCTGGCTGCGCGAGAACGAACTGGACGACGAGGGCTGCCAGCTGCGCCGGGTGATCCGCGCCGACGGCGGCTCGCGCGCCTGGATCAACGGGCGCAGCGTGACCCTGCAGCAGCTGGCCGAACTCGCCGGCCTGCTGGTGGAGATCCACGGCCAGCACGAGCACCAGGCGCTGCTGTCGCGGGGCAGCCAGCTGGAGCTGCTGGACGCCTACGCCCGCAACGAGGCCGAACGCGCGGCGGTGCGCAAGGCAGCGGCACGGTGGAGCGAGCTGCTGCGCGAACGCGACGGCCTGGCCCTCCAGGGCGACGTCTCCGACCGGATCGACTACCTCGAACATCAGCTGGCCGAACTGGAGCGCGAGGAGCTCGCGCCCGAGGCGATCGCCGCGCTGTCGGCCAGCCATCGCCGCCAGGCCAATGCCTCCGGGCTGATCGACGCCTGCAACGCCGCGTTTTCGCGACTGGCCGGAGAAGAGGCGCCGTCGGTTTCCCGCCAGCTGCAGCAGACCCGCGGCGAGCTGGCGCGCATGGCCGGGCACGAGCCGCGCCTGCTCGAGGTCGATGCCTTGCTGGAGAGCGCCAATATCCAGCTGGACGAGGCGCTGGCGGTGCTGGACCGGGTGCGCGACGACCTCGACGCCGATCCGGCGCAGTTCATGGAGCTCGAGCGCAGGCTGGGCCGCATCCACGACCTCGCGCGCAAGCACCGAGTGGCGCCCGAGCAGCTGTCGGCGCGCCGCGATGCGATCGCCGGCGAGCTGGAGGGGTTGCGCAGCTCGGGCGACCGGATGCTCGCCCTGGCGGCCGAAATCGAGGCGGCCGCCGCATCCTGGCGGGACGCCGCCGAGCGGCTGGGCAAGCGCAGGCGCGAGGCCGCCGCCGAACTGTCCAAGGCCACCACCGCGCTGATCGCGGAGCTCGGCATGGGCGGCGGCAGGTTCGAGATCGCGATCGAAGCCAACGACACGCCGCGCCCCGACCCGATGGGCGCGGAACGGGTCGAATTCCTGGTCTCGGCCAATGCCGGGCCGCCGCCGCGGGCGTTGCGCAAGGTCGCCTCCGGCGGCGAGCTGTCGCGCGTATCGCTGGCAATCGAAGTCGCCGCGCTGGGCCTGGACGCGGTGCCGACGATGGTGTTCGACGAAGTCGACTCGGGCATCGGCGGAGCGGTGTCGGCGGTCGTCGGCCAGAAGCTGCGGGCGCTGGGCAAGTCGCGCCAGGTGCTGTGCGTGACCCACCTGCCCCAGGTCGCCGCCCAGGGCCACGCGCACTACCGCGTGAGCAAAGCGCCGGTCGAAGGCATGACCCAGAGCGCGGTCGAGTCGCTGTCCGCGCGCCAGCGCGAGGAGGAGCTGGCGCGGATGCTGGGAGGCGTCGACGTCAGCAAGGAAGCGCGGGCGGCGGCCAAGCGGTTGTTGAGCGAGGTGGATTGAACGCAGCTCGGCAACAGATCGGGGGCGGAATGGTGATTCGGCGCTAGTTTCGGTGGAGCGGGCTCTGGAACGAAGCGACGGCAAAATCTTTACTTTCGGTTACGGCAAAATCTGTTACGGCAAAAGCACCAGGGTAGGACTAGCGCGGGCAATGAATTATAAATCGGCGGGCCTTTCCAATAAGACGGATCGGGTACCTATGCGTAGATGCCAGCGAGGGTGCTCTGCACCGGAGCGCCAGCCCAACCACCATAAAAAAACCGTCGCCTCGATCACTTCTTATTGAAGCTGTACATTAGATGTCAAGCCCTCGCAAGACCGATAAGGAAATGTAGTCTGCATCTGTTGAAAACCCTATCGCATCAGCATCGCAGCATCAAAAAGCAGTCATTAGTAGGCAAACAACGGCTAAGAGCTCAAGGCAAGAAGGTATATCCGGGATTAGCCGTGATCAGCGGAAAGTCCTTACGAATTGTTAATCTGAATCGGAGCGAGTTCATAAATAAAATATACCTACAGCCAGCGCCCAAATAAGAACGCAGAACACCATCCCAATGATACCAAAGGTGAAGATAGCCCATTCAAGGCCATTCCCGCCACCAAAACCGACCATCATGTTTCCCGCCCATACAATCGTAATCGGTAGCCAGGTCACAGCAGCGGCGAGCGAAATTAGCGACATGATCCTTAATATCGTGCCACGCTTATTAGAACCTATCTCAAAACTATTGCATGCCCGGCTGCGATGCCTCCACTTGGG
>DATHAV010000031.1:0-2176 GCA_035296505.1 Pseudoxanthomonas sp. | reverse complement strand
GTGGATCTCGCTGTTGGTGGCGGCGATCGACTGCGGATGGTCGAGCGCGACCTCGCGAGGCGCGGTCACCCGCCCCTCGCTGGTGTCGCCGGGGCGGCCGCTGCCGCACAGGGTATCGACCCGGCCGCTGCGCAGCTCGATGCGACGCAGCGCGTGGTTGCCGGTGTCGGCCACGTACAGCGCCTCGCGGACCAGCGAAAGGCCCTGCGGGTGCCGGAACCCGGCCTGGTCGGCCTCGCCGTCGACGAAATCGGCCGTGCCCATGCCGAACTGACGCAGCACGCGCCCGGCGTGGTTGCACTCCAGGATGCGGTGGTGGCCGCTGTCGGCCACGTACAGGCGGTCGGGCGTTGCCGCCAGTCCGGCAGGAAACGACAGCGCCAGGCGCGGCTCGGGTTTGGAGTCCCGCACCGCGTGCATGGCCTCGTTGCTCGGCGGCGGCAGTGCATCGCACAAGGCCGCGACCGAGCGTTCCAGCTGCGCCCCGCCGTCCATGCCGACGATGCGCTCCCGGATCACGCCGTCAGGACCGATCAGCAGCACCGTCGGCCACGACTCGATGCCGAAAAGCTGCCATGCCTGCCAGTCGCGATCGTGGGCGATGGGGAAGCCGACCCCCTGGCGGCGCAGCTGCTTGAGCGCGTACTTGGGATCGCGTTCGCAGTCGAAGCGCGGGACGTGCACGGCCAGCGGCTGCAGCCTGCCGGGATAGCGCGCGTGCAGGGCGGCGATGTCGCTCAGGCGCTGCCACGACCAGGCCGAGGCGCCGTTGACGAACACCAGCGCCACCACCCGTCCACGCTGGTCGGGCGGCATGCTGGCGGACCCGTTGAGCCACTGCAGGTTGGCGGGTAACTCAGGCGTGGAGAGGCTGTTCATCGTCCAAGCCGATTATGCCGGAGTCCCGGTGGCCGCAGCGTCGAATGGCCCTTGCAGTCGACTAGTCGCCAGGCCTGTGCGAAGGCTGCGGCCTGGCCGGTCAGGGATCCGGAATCGCTGTAAGTTTCGATATCGCCATGCGGTCAACACAACCGACCTTGCCTTGAGCCGGCGACGCGCGTGGTGAATGCGCGCAACTTGTCGTGATCGGTGCGCAGCAGCCGGTCGAAGCAATGGAGTGTTGCGCCTGCGGCCAGCGCGCGCAAT
This sequence comes from Pseudoxanthomonas sp., assembly GCA_035296505.1. Lineage (GTDB taxonomy): Bacteria > Pseudomonadota > Gammaproteobacteria > Xanthomonadales > Xanthomonadaceae > Pseudoxanthomonas_A. Next base: position 1,030 of record DATHAV010000031.1, on the reverse strand, counting down.
GCCGCAACGCCACGCCACAGCGCCGGGCACAGGCGATGGCGCGCGATCGGCGGCCTGACACTCCGGTCGCCGGTGCCGGCGGAGTCGGCATGGACCGTGCCGGCCAGGTCAGCCTCCCGCGGTCGCGAACGCAGCGACCCCTCCGTCAGACGAAACGGCGGAGATCGCCCAGTCGGACGACCCCGCAGCTTCAGGGCAACGACGCCAGGTGCGCCTCGGCCCGCGCCAGGTCTTCGGGTGTATCCACGCCGGGAGGGAACGCGGCCGGCGTCAGCGCGACCGCGATCCGGTGCCCCGCTTCGAGCGCGCGCAGCTGCTCCAGCGATTCGACCTGCTCCAGGCGACCGGGCGGCATCGCCGCGAACGCGCGCAGGAAGGACGCCCGGTAGGCATAGATGCCGATGTGGCGCAGGTATTCGCCCGGCGGCAGCCTCGACCGGTCGTGGACGAACGCGTCCCGGTGCCACGGAATCGGCGCGCGGCTGAAGTACAGCGCATCGCTCCAGCCGTCATGTGCCGCCCCACGCACGAGCTTGACCGTGTTGGGATCGAACAGCGCCTCGGTATCCGCGATCGGCGTGGCCAGGGTGGCCATGGGCGCGCCGCTGTCCGCTAGGACCTGCGCCACCGCGCGGATGCCGGCGGCCGGCGCGAACGGCTCGTCGCCCTGCAGGTTCACCACCAGCGCCTCGTCGCCCCAGCCGGCGATGTCGGCGCATTCGGCCAAGCGGTCGCTGCCCGAGGCGTGGCCGGGTGCGGTCATCGCCACGCGCACGCCGGTGGGCGCAAGCGCGGCGGCGATGCGCTCGTCGTCGGCCGCCACCCAGACCTCGCGCGCGCCGGCGGCCAAGGCGCGGCGCGCCACGTGCACCACCAGCGGTTCGCCCCCGAGCGGCCGCAGCGGCTTGCCCGGCAGCCGGGAGGCGGCGTAGCGCGCGGGAATGGCGACGATGAAGTCCAGGCTCATGCGGCACTGTCCTCGCGTTTGGGCAGCCGGTCCATCAGCGCCGCCCAGAACGCCGCCGGCAGC
>DATHAV010000030.1:0-2776 GCA_035296505.1 Pseudoxanthomonas sp. | reverse complement strand
GCCCGTCCATGCTGGGCGGTTGCGGCAACCTTGGTCGCGGTGGTCGCGGGCGCCCTCGGCTCGCTCGGCCTGCTTGTGCGCAAGAAATGGGCGCTTCCGGTGCTCGCGCTGTCGCTGGCCGGCATCGTGGTCCAGGACATCGGGCTGTTCGTACTGACCGACGGAGCGGCATTGGGCGGACCCGCTGTCCTCGTCATGCAGGCACTGGTGCTCGCGGTTGGCGCCGGGCTGGTGCTGCTCGGCCGCAAAGGCGCCGCAAAGGGCTGGCTAACGTAAACGCAGGCAACTAACAATCGAGGTAAATGAATGCCGTTTTCGGCACAAGAAAGAAATGCGCTTCTGTCTGTCCGTGGTGTCGGTCCCATGGTTATAGCCAGATTCGAGCAGATGGGCCTTTCGTCACTGGCTCAGCTTGCCGATGCGAATCTGGCTGAAGTCTTGGCAGCTGGCTCTGCGCTGGCGGGATCCAGCTGCTGGAAGAACAGTCCCCAGGCGCGCGCCGCGGTTGAAGCGGCTATTGCACTGGCGAGATCCTGGCGATGACGCATTCCGGCTTTTGCGTAGCCGAGGGAAGGACCGCCAAGGCCCAGGCTTAGGCACCACGTCCCTCGCCCGTACCCGCGCCGGTTTTCCGACACCGGCGCCAGCGCCCCGCGGCACACCGCTTGCATCCCTCCTGGCGACCCTGAGGAGATCCGAGCGTGGCTTCCGCTGACAAATCCAGTTCCAAGGCCGCCGTCCCGGCGGAAAAGAAGGCCGGCAAGCCCTGGCTGTTGATCGTGGGTATCGTCATGGTGCTCGCCGGCGGCGGGGGCGCGGCGACGTGGTTCCTGTCCAAACCCGCGAGCGCGGCCGAAGGCGCGGCGGCGGACGCCAAGCCGGCCGGGGTGCCGGCGCCGGCGCAGTACGTGGCGCTGGAGCCGGCGTTCGTGGTCAACCTGGAGGGCGGCGGCGGCGTCTCGCGCTACCTGCAGGTCGAGGTGCAGCTGATGACCCGCGACGCGACCGCGGCCAAGGACCTGCAAACCCACGCCCCGGCGATACGCGCCGATCTGCTGATGCTGTTTTCCCAGCAGCAGGCCGAGTCGCTCGGCAGCCGCGCGGGCAAGGAAAAACTGCAGGCCGTGGCGCTGGCCGAGGTGAACCGCCTGCTCAAGGCCGAGACCGGCACGCCGGCGGCCGCCGAGGCGCTGATGTTCACCAGCTTCGTGATGCAGTGAGCGGAACGCCGCGATGATGAGCGACCTGCTTTCGCAAGACGAGATCGACGCGCTGCTGCACGGCGTCGATTCGGGCGCGATCGAAACCGAGGAGCCGGCCGCGCCGGGCACCGCCAGCGTCTACGACTTCGCCAGCCAGGACCGCATCGTCCGCGGCCGCCTGCCGACCCTGGAGATGATCAACGAGCGCTTCATCCGAACCTGGCGCATCGGCCTGTTCAACCTGCTGCGGCGATCGGCCGACCTGTCGGTGCGCGGCATCGAGACGGTCAAGTTCAGCGAGTACCTGCACTCGCTCTACGTGCCGACCAACCTCAACCTGATCAAGCTCAAGCCGCTGCGCGGCACCGGGCTGATCGTGTTCGAACCCAAGCTGGTCTACACCGTGGTGGACAGCTTCTTCGGCGGCGACGGCCGCTACCCGGCCAAGATCGAGGGCCGCGAGTTCACCGCCACCGAGATGCGGGTGATCCACCTGCTGCTCAAGCAGACCTTCGCCGACCTGGTCGAGGCGTGGGCGCCGGTGATGAAGGTGGATTTCGAGTACATCAACTCCGAGGTCAACCCGCACTTCGCCAACATCGTCAGCCCGCGCGAGTATGTGGTGGTCAGCCGGTTTCATGTCGAGCTCGACGGCGGCGGCGGCGAGATCCACGTCACCCTGCCCTATTCGATGCTGGAGCCGATCCGCGAGCTGCTCGACGCCGGCATGCAGTCCGACCGGGTCGACAACGACGGCAGCTGGCGCAGGAGCCTGCAGGAGCAGCTGGGCAGCGCCGAGGTCACGCTGTCCAGCGTGCTCGCCGAAAAACGCATCGACCTGCGCCAGCTGACCCGGCTGAAGGTGGGCGACATCATCCCGATCGACCTGCCGCGCAGCGTGCCGGTGTGCGTCGAACAGGTGCCGGTGTTCACCGGCGAGTTCGGCATCAGCAACGGCAACAACGCGGTGAAGATCACCAGCCAGCGTCCGCCGGGCTCGCGCCACGAGCCGTCCCCGATCCCCCATTCGTTCCAGCCCGCAGCACTCCAGGAAGTACAGCCATGAGCCAGACCCAACCCCAGGCCGACGACGCCGGCGCGGTGCAGTTCGATCCCCTGCAGGGGGCCGGCGGCGGAGCCTTCGACAGCGGCGCGGACATGAACCTGGACGTGATCCTGGACGTGCCCGTGGTGCTGTCGCTGGAGGTCGGGCGCACGCGCATGCCGATCCGCAACCTGCTGCAGCTCAACCAGGGTTCGGTGGTGGAACTGGAGCGGGGCGCGGGCGAGCCGCTGGACGTGTTCGTCAACGGCACCCTGATCGCCCACGGCGAGGTGGTGGTGGTCAACGACCGCTTCGGCGTGCGCCTGACCGACGTGGTCAGCCCCAGCGAACGCATCCGTCGCCTACGATGAGCGCCGCCCTCGCCATGGCCGCGGCGGGCGCCGCGGACGCCACGCAGAGGATCGGCCACGCCGCGCCGAGCACGCCGGGCATCGGCGGCGCGGTGGTCGGCCTGATCCTGGTGCTGGGCCTGATCTTCGGCCTGGCCTGGGTGCTCAAGCGCATGCCC
>DATHAV010000029.1:0-1501 GCA_035296505.1 Pseudoxanthomonas sp. | reverse complement strand
GATGTGGCCCCAAGCGAGCTACTTTCGTGCGACGGATCTTGTGTTCGACCGCGATACGATAACGACAGACGGGACGCGCGGCTCAGGATTCGATTACGCAGCCGCCAATCTCGATTCATGCCCAGCCGAGGCCCGCCGCCTCCAGGCCTGGGACAGAACCACCATGCTAAGCTACGTCAACGGGCTGCGCGCGGAAGGCTCTACCTACCACGATATCGGCATGATCTGGGGCGCCCGGATGCTGTCTCACGCCGGCATCTTCGCGGACAGCCCGACCACGTTTGCCGGCATGCCGGTCGCCAAGCATATCATCTTCATGACTGACGGCGAGCTGGCGCCTTCGTCATTTACGTACAGCTCCTATGGCGTGGAATTCATGGACCAGCGGGTAACCGGTGCCGTGGACGCGCCCCAGCTATATGCGCGGCACCTGCAACGCTTCCGGATGGCGTGCAACCAGGCCAAGAGCATGAATATGTCGGTGTGGGTGATCGCGTTCGGCACCGGGCTGACGCAGGACATGACCGATTGCGCCAGCAACGCCCAGCAGGCGGTATCGGCAAGCAACCGTCAGCAGCTAATCGATCGGTTCACCCTCATAGGGCAGAATATCGGCGCGCTGAGGCTGGTCCAGTGATCGCCTTGCTGCGCCGCCTTGGCCGAGCGAAAGAAGGCGTCACGCTTGTCGAATTCGCCCTGATCCTTCCCGCTTTGCTCCTGCTGCTATTCGGCACCTTGGAGCTAGGCTGGCGGATCTACGCGTCGTCCGTCGTGCAAGGCGCGCTGCATGAGGCGGCGCGCCGCGCCACGGTAGGCGACCTGACGAATACGCAGATCGACGCGATCGTGCGGCAGCGGCTCGCCCAGTTCAGCCACGCCGCCACCATCGTCACCAGCACCAAGAGCTATGACGACTTCTCGCAAGTCGCCACTCCCGAACGGATCACGTCCGACACGGCGCCGGTGGGTCAGTTCAACGTCGGCGACTGCTACGAGGACTTCAACAATAACAGCCAATATGATCTGGATCGCGGCCGCACCGGCCTGGGCAATGCCGACGATATCGTGCGCTATCAGGTGACGTTGAGCTATCCGCGGCTGTTCCCGTTCGCCGGCCTGGCCGGCTTGAGCACCACGGAGACGATCACGTCCGAAACCGTGTTGCGCAACCAGCCTTATGCCGGCCGCAGCGTTCCTACTCCTGCCGTGAGGTGTACGGCCCCATGACAGCTCTTGTATCCAGCCGGCCTGCCCGGCTCGGGCGTCGCCGCACGATCCGGGACCTCAGAGCCTGCAGCAGCGGTCTCGCCTTGATCGAATTCGCGTTCGCGCTGCCGGTGCTGCTGGGGCTCAGCCTCTACGGCTTCGAAACCGCCGGCCTCGCGCTGGCCCATATGCGGGTGAGCAACATTGCGATGCTCACGGCCGACAACGCAGCACGCGTTCGCGACAGTATCGACGAAGCCAGCGTGACCGAATTGATGCTGGGCGCCAAGATGAG
>DATHAV010000028.1:0-3677 GCA_035296505.1 Pseudoxanthomonas sp. | reverse complement strand
CGGCGGGCGCCTCATGGCGCCCGCCGTGTTTTAGCGTCCCGTCAGGCGCCCAGGATTCCATGCATCCCGCGCTGCCGATGGCGCGGCGCGCGCAAGGCGGACAGGACGCGCACCAGCTCGCGGTAGCTGCCGGCGAGCTCGGCGAACAGGCCGGCCTCGCTGCAGCGGGTGCATCCCACTTCGGAATAGGCGCCGCGTCCGAGATCGATGAAGTAGTCCACGCTGAGGCGGCGGCGCTGCGCCACTCCGGGAAACAGGCCTGCGATCAACAGGCAGCCGTCGCCGATCTCGCGCAGCGCATCGACGCGCACGCTGCCGATCTGCTCCTGCGCATGCAGCCAGGCCAGCGCCTGTGTCCGCGACAGCAGGTGCGCATCGCGCTGGAACTTCAGCAGCACGAACACCAGGTAGTGCTCGCGCGACTCGTCCAGCGGACGTGCGACCCGCTGCCCCGCCTCGCGCACCAGCGCCTGCCACAACTCGGCCGGTGCGCCCAGTCTGAAAGACTCGTACATACGTCCTCCTGCATGGTGTGACCCTCGCCAGGAGTGTATGCAGGAAATGGACTGCCGGGTTGGCAGACTGCTGTGCCGTCTGCTAACGCCACCCACCGCGCCCTTGACAACAGGCCTGCGCCAAAAATGCTGTGCCAACAGTGGAGTCCCTAGCGAGTGAGTAACGTGCTACCACCACGTGCGTGGCGATTAGAAGGTGGCACCTTGTACCTAAACTGCGCCGGGGCTACCTGCGCCGCAGAACCCACTACGGCCTGGAGCGGCGTAGGTGCCTGCAGGGCAAGCGGATGATCGACCAGCATCCCGCCGGCAGCGATGCCCACACCAAGCCAGACTACTGGTAAATCGAACCGTCATGGGCGGGGCGGCAGCAACGAGAACCCTGCATCGTGACCCTGGCCAAACAGGCCAGCGGCTACCTGCGCATCGGCAAGCTCCCCGACCAAACCGTCCAGGCCTCGCCGCACCTTCGCACTGATCCGCAGCACCGGCGCACCGATGATCATCATCGCCGACAACGGCCCCGTGTCCCAACACGTGCAACCCAGCGCGGTGAGCCTGGATGGCCGAACGCTGCAGTCCGCCTGCGAGAGCGGGCCGCGAGCCGGCTACGACGGCTACGACGGCTACAAGCGCAGAAGGGCAGCAAGGTGCATGTGGCCGTCGATACGCTGGGCCACCTGTTGGCGGTCCAAGTGACCCCGCCAACGCGCAGGAACCGCGCCCAGGTGCGATCACTGGCGCAAGAAGTGCAGCACGTCACGGGCGAGACGGTGAAGGTCGCCTTCGCCGATCAGGGCTGTACCGGGCAAGGAACGGCTGACGCGGCGCGAGAAGAAGGTATCCAGTTGCACGTGGTGAAGCTGCCGGAAGCCAGGAAGGGCTTTGTGCTGCTGCCCCGCCGCTGGGCGGTGGAACGCAGCTTCGGCTGGATCAACCGCTTCCGACGGCTGGCGCGCGACTACGAGCGTTTGCCGGAAACCTTGGCGGGCCTGCATTTTGTCGTCTTCAACCTCCTCATGCTAGGCAATGCGGTCCACATCCTTCAAAGTCATGACACGCTCTAGACAAATTTGCCGATAGGGAAGCAGCAAAGACCATAGTGTTGCGGGCAACGATTGGGCTACTACGGAAGATTCAGAGAGATGCTGTACTTTTGTTCAATGGAGAAGAAGTTGTGCTTCTTCAAAAAGAAGGCCGGCTCATTCTCAATAAGAGCTTGGAGTTCTGGACACCTTCTTGCCTGGCTTGGGTGACTCTTCCGCATGAGATGAGAAATACCCCGGTATTGTAGGACTGAGTGGTGGTCGCTACGACGACCAGGCGTCGCAAACGCTGGGGAAGAACCCGGAAGAGCGGCTCGCGGTCCTTCGGGTCGTCCTACGGCCTAAGATCGCATTGCCGAAAAGCAGCGCGCCCGAAGAAGCCCAAGCCCTGCGGCGCCTGCACGAACAGGCGCATGCGCACTGCTTCGTCGCCAACTCGGTCCGGTGCGAGATCGCGATCGAGCCGCGCTGAGCTGAGCCAGCGCGCGGCAGTCGCAGGATTCAGAGGATGTAGCGGCTCAGGTCCGGGTCCTCGACCAGTTCGCCCAGGTGCGAATCGACATACGCTCGGTCGATGCTGAGCGTCTGTCCGCCACGATCGGGCGCCTCGAAGCTCAGCGAATCCAGCAGGCGCTCCAGTACGGTGTGCAGGCGGCGCGCACCGATGTTCTCCTGGCGCTCGTTGACCTGCGCGGCGATCTCGGCCAGCCGGTCGACCGCCTCGGCGGTGAAGTCCAGCGACACGCCTTCGGTCCTCAGCAGCTCCACGTACTGCGTGGTCAACGCGGCCCTGGGCTCGGTCAGGATGCGCACGAAATCCTGCTTGGACAGCGCCGACAGCTCCACCCGGATCGGGAAGCGGCCCTGCAGCTCGGGGATCAGGTCGCTGGGCTTGGCCAGGTGGAACGCGCCGGAGGCGATGAACAGGATGTGGTCGGTCTTGACCGTGCCGTACTTGGTGCTGACGTTGGAGCCTTCCACCAGCGGCAGCAGGTCGCGCTGCACGCCTTCGCGGGACACGTCGCCGCCAGATGAGTTTGCATCCCCGCGCTTGGCGACCTTGTCGATCTCGTCGATGAACACGATGCCGTTCTGCTCGCAGGCCTCGATCGCCGCGGCGCGGATGTCGTCCTCGTTGACCAGCTTGCCGGCCTCTTCCTCGATCAGCTGCGGACGCGCCGCCTTGATCGTGACCGTGCGCCTGTGGGACTTGGCGCCTCCCAGGCTCGAGAACATCTGCCGCAGCTGCTGGCCCATTTCCTCCATGCCGGGCGGGGTCATGATGTCCATGCTGACGTTGGCGGAAAGCTCCAGTTCGATCTCGCGGTCGTCCAGCGCCCCGTCGCGCAGCCGCCGGCGCAGCTTGAGGCGCGTCTCGCCGTCGGCGGCGGAGGGCTCGCTGCGCGCGGCGTCGGCGTCGAAGCCGATGCCCACGCTGCGGCGCGGCAGCAGCGCATCGAGGATGCGGTCCTCGGCGCGCTCCTCGGCCTGGGTGCGCACGCGCGCCTTGGCCTGTTCGCGGTACAGCTTGACCGCGGTGTCGGCCAGGTCGCGGATGATCTGCTCGACGTCCTTGCCGACGTAGCCGACCTCGGTGAAGCGCGTGGCCTCGACCTTGACGAACGGCGCGTTGGCCAGCGTCGCCAGGCGGCGCGCGATCTCGGTTTTGCCGACGCCGGTGGGCCCGATCATCAGGATGTTCTTCGGCATCACCTCGTTGCGCATCTCGTCGCTGAGCTGCATCCGCCGCCAGCGGTTGCGCAGGGCGATGGCGACCGCGCGCTTGGCCGCGTGCTGGCCGACGATGTGACGGTCGAGTTCCTGGACGATCTCGCGCGGGGTCATGGAGGCGTTGTGGGTCATGGGATCGAACCGTGGCGTCTGGAGCAGCTGAAGAGTGCGGGCGTGGATGGATGAAGCGGACGGAGGCGGAGTGCCGGCGCACGCTGCGCCATGCCTCGGCATCGCGTGTCTCGCGATGCGGATTAGAGCTCTTCCACCACCACGTTGCGGTTGGTGTAGATGCAGATGTCGCCGGCGATGTTGAGCGCTTCCACCGCGATGGCGCGCGCGTCGAGCTCGGTGTGGACCATCAGCGCGCGCGCCGCCGACAGCG
>DATHAV010000027.1:0-3888 GCA_035296505.1 Pseudoxanthomonas sp. | reverse complement strand
AATGCATAGATGCGTCCACGCCGCCGTTGGTGCGCGGGGACCCGCTGCGGGTGCGTCAGATCCTGCTGAACCTGGTGGGCAACGCGATCAAGTTCACCGAACGCGGCGAAGTCGGCCTCGACGTGCGCCCGGGCGCGGGCGACCTGGTCGTGTTCGCCATCGCCGACAGCGGGCCGGGCATCGGCCGGGAACAGCAGGCGCGCCTGTTCCAGCGCTTCGAACAGGCCGAAGGCGCGCGCACCGCGGCGCGCTACGGAGGCAGCGGGCTGGGGCTGGCGATCTGCCAGGAATTGGCTGGCGCCATGGGCGGGGACATCAGGGTGGAAAGTGCCCCAGGCGCGGGCGCCCGTTTCATCGTGTCGCTGCCGCTGCCCAGCGCCGAACATTCGCTCAGCGAGTCGCCCGCCGCTGCCGGAGCCGAGCCGTCCGCCGTGCCATCGCTGCACATCCTCCTGGTGGAGGACGATGCGACGGTCGCCGAAGTCATCGCCGGCCTGCTGCGCGCGCGCGCGCACCGCGTCCGCCATGCGGTGCACGGCCTGGCGGCCCTGACCGCGATCGCGGAACACCGGTTCGACATGGCCCTGCTCGACCTGGACCTGCCGGGCCTGGACGGTCTGGCGTTGGCCCGGCAGATGCGGCAGCTCGGCCTTTCCGCACCCCTGGTGGCGGTCACCGCACGGTCCGATCCGGAGGCCGAAACCGAAGCGCTGCATGCGGGCTTCACCGGCTTTTTGCGCAAGCCGGTGACTGGGCAGCTCCTGGCCGACGCGGTGGCCAATGCGCTGCGCATCGTGAACGGGGACCTCGCCTGATCGGCCGTGTCGCCGAAGCCGACTCGCTACGCGCCTGCGGTCGGGCCTCGGCGTGCGACAGGCGCTACTCCGCCCACGCCTCGGCGTAGACGGTGCGCGCCGCATGGTACGGATCCGGGTAGATCCAGATGCCGCCGACGCCGCCGGTGTCGATGAACACGCGCTGCTTGTCGCGCGCGACGGTGCAGTCGCGGGAGCCGAGCGCGGTCGGATCGTCTCCGGCCATGCCGCAGCGCATTTCCACGTGAGCGGCGAGCGCATCCCGAACCGCCGCGAAAGGGCGGTCGACGATGTACTGCCGATCGCCCCACAGTTCCGAATCCATCAGCCGCACCTCGGCCACCGGCGCGCCGGCCAGCCGTACGGCACCCGGCCTGAGGTAGGCGGTGAGGGTGGTGGCGATCGTTTCATCGCCGGCTTCGGCGGCGGGGAGGCGCTCGCATTCCAGATGGATGCGGTTCACCAGCCGCTTCCATACCGGATCCAGTTCGTCGATGCGCCGCGCCCGGACCTGGTCGCAGGCCAGCGCCATCGGGTCGCCCGTCGCATCGAACCGCGGCAGGTGCACGATCAGCTCGGGGAAATCGCCGCCGCGCACCGTGTGCATCGCTGAGGGTCCCGGCGGCGGCGCCGCGCAGGCAGGCGCTATCGCGGGCGCGACAAACAACAGGCTCGCGAACGTGACGGGGAGGCGGCGATCCATGCGTGGCTCCGACAAGCGCAGCAGAAATCTCATGCCTGCGCGCGCGCACTGAGCGCATGCACCGCCTCGACCAGCACGCCGACGCGCTCGGGATCCATGTCCGGCGACATGCCGTGGCCGAGGTTGAACACGTGGCCCGGGCCATCGCCGTAACTGGCCAGCACCGCGCCCACCTGCCGGCGCACGGCCTCGGGCGAGCCGTACAGCACCGCCGGGTCCAGGTTGCCCTGCAGCGCCACCTTGCCCGCGGTGCGCCGCCGCGCGTCCGCGAGCTCCACCAGCCAGTCCACGCCGACCGCTTCGGCGCCGCTGTCGGCCAGCGCTTCCAGGTGCGCGGCGTTGCCCTTGCCGAACAGGATCAGCGGCGTGCGCTGCGGTCCGTCGCCGCGCTCGAGTCCGCGTGCGATGCGCTCCAGGTAGGGCAGCGAGAACTCGCGGTACATGGCCGGGCCGAGCACGCCGCCCCAGGTGTCGAACACCTGCAGCGCCTGCGCACCGGCGGCGCGCTGCGCGGCCAGGTAGGCGATCACCGCGTCGGTGTTGACCGACAGCAGCCGGTGCAGGGTGGCCGGGTCGTTCAGCGCCATCGCCTTGATCCGCCCGAAGTCCTTGCTGCCGCCGCCTTCGACCATGTAGCAGGCCAGGGTCCACGGACTGCCGGAAAACCCGATCAGCGGCACGCGCCCGTCCAGCTCGCGCGCGATCACGCGCACCGCGTCCATTACATAACGCAGTTCGGTTTCCATGTCCGGCACGCCCAGCCTGGCGGCGTCGGCGGCGCTGCGCACGGTGCGGCGGAACTTGGGGCCTTCGCCGTCGACGAAGTACAGCTCCAGCCCCATCGCGTCGGGGATGGTGAGGATGTCGGAGAACAGGATCGCCGCGTCCAGATCGAAGCGCGCCAGCGGCTGCAGAGTGACTTCGCAGGCCAGCTCGGGGTTCTTGGCCATCGCCAGGAAGCTGCCGGCGCGGGCGCGGGTGGCGCGGTATTCGGGCAGGTAGCGGCCGGCCTGGCGCATCAGCCAGACCGGTGTGCAGTCGACGGGCTGGCGCCTGAGCGCGCGCAGCAGGCGGTCGTTCTTCAAGGGGCTCATCGGGGCGTCCGTTGCGGAAGGTGGAGCAGGTCAGCGGGGCGCATCGGCGCCGCGCACGAAGGTGACCTGGAAGCCGCGCTTGAGCTGGCTGTCGCGCGCTTTTTCGAACGCGGCGGTGGCCTCCTGCTGCAGCAGGTACTGCTCGCGCTTGAGCTGCGCGCGTCCGCCCAGCTGCCCGGTCTCGCGCAGCAGCTGCCAGCCGCCGAACAGGTCGGGCTGCAGGGTCAGCTGGACGTAGCGGGGCGATTCGCCGGCGGCCGGACGTTGTTGCAGGAAGACGCGCATGGCCGCATTTTAGCCGCTGAGCACGGCCAATACGTCGGCTTCGTCGACATCGGGCGCCACTTCGGCACGGCCCGCGCCGCGCCACAGCACCAGGCGCAGGCGGCCGGCCCGGTTCTTCTTGTCCAGGCGCATGCGCGCCAGCAGCCGACCGGCGTCCAGGCCGTCGGGCAGCGCCACGGGCAATCCGTACGCCCGCAGCAGCTCGTCGAGGCCCCGGCAGTCCGCGGCTGCGGACATCCCTAAGCGCGCCGACAGCCGTGCCGCCAGCGACATCCCGATCGCCACCGCCTCGCCGTGGTTGAGGCCGCCGTAGCCCTGCTCGGTCTCGATGGCATGGGCGAAGGTGTGGCCGAAGTTGAGCAGGACGCGTTCGCCGCGCTCCAGCGGATCGCGCGCCACGATCCCGGCCTTGTGCTCGCAGCTGCGCGCGATCGCCGCCGCCATCGCCGCTTCGTCGCCGGCCAGCAGCGGTGCGCGCTCGGCGTGCAGCCAGTCCAGGAACAGCGGGTCGCCGATCGCGCCGTACTTGACCACCTCGGCCAGGCCGGCACGCAGCTCACGGACGGGGAGCGTGCGCAGGGTGTCGGTGTCGGCGAACACCGCCACCGGCGGGTGGAACGCCCCCACCAGGTTCTTGCCGTGCGGCGTATCGACCGCGGTCTTGCCGCCGACCGACGAATCCACCATCGACAGCAGGGTGGTCGGCAGCTGCACGCAGTCCACCCCGCGCATCCAGCACGCCGCGGCGAAGCCGGCCAGGTCGCCGACCACGCCGCCGCCGAGCGCGACCACGCAGGCGTCGCGGGTGGCGCCCAACGCGGCCAGCGCGTCGATCGCCGCGGAGAAACTGGCGAGGCTCTTCGACGCTTCGCCCGCCGCCACCACGAACGTGGCCACCTGCAGGTCCGGGCGCGCCGCGTGCAGCGCCTCGCGAACCCGCGCCGCGTACAGCGGCGCGACCATCGAGTCGCTGGCCAGCAGCACGTGGCGG
>DATHAV010000026.1:0-2048 GCA_035296505.1 Pseudoxanthomonas sp. | reverse complement strand
GTCCAGGCCGACACGCCCGTGGCCTCCACCTCCGGCCCGTCCAGGACCAGTTGGCGCAGCGCCGCCCGGCGCTCGCGCAGGACGGACGAAAGCAGGTGTTCCGCAGCATAAACCTGCTGGCTGACGAGGCCCGTGATTTCGGGGAAGGGTCACAGGGCAGCGTGCACCGCGGACACGCTGGAGGACGAAGCGTCGGACCGCGCCACCTGGCTTGCCGGCGGCAGAAGGCGATGGCGCGCCTGGCGCGTTGACCCCAGACCTGGCTCGCTGGGGAGCCGCCAGCAGGGAGGGATGACCATGCCCGAGGAGAATGTGCGCGAAGCCTGGCGCACGGTCCGCCAAGCCGCCGAGCGGCTGGTCGAGGAGGCCGCAAAACTGGAAACGGGGGCGACGGGTGACAACTTCCGGGATGTGTCGCTGCTGGCCGCGCAGCGCTCGGCGCGGGATCTGCTGAACGTGTGCCTGGACACCGTCGATCGGCACTATGCGGACGTCCTAAGGGCCCGGCTCACGCACCGGGCAGAGTACGATGTTGAGGACTAAACTGTCCGGTTGTGAGACGTCCCTGGCGGCTTCGGCGATCAAGCGGGCCCGAGGTCGCGGCGCGGCATCCCGGCGCGGACGTCCTTGTGCCACCCCGCTCAAGTGCGGTGCCGAGCGACACTGCGGAAACCGCGCCGACACAGCGGGACCGACATCTGCGGAAAGCCTGGAAGCAGCACCTCGCCGCCGACCGGACCTCCTGCAGCCGCGCCACGGCGAACCAGTTCCGCCTGGTGCTGCACACCGGCGCCTACTGGCTGCTGTGGTCCCTGCGCAGCCTCATGCCGAAGCGCTCGACCTGGCGCGTGGCGCAGTTCGACACCCTCCGCCTGCGCCTGGTCAAGCTCGCCGTCCGCGTGGTCGCGCTTAAGACCCGGGTGATGCTGCACCTGCCCAGCGCCCGTCCGGACCAGGCCATCATACGCCTCGCGCTCCAGCGACTGCCGCGCCTGATCAGCTGACCACCGGGGCGGACGCCCCTGCCGAGCCCCCCGACCCGCAACCCCAAGCCCCGCGATCCGCATCCGACAGCTGGCTTCCAAGCCGGAACTTATAATGTGCGCCCTCGCAACCGCCGCGCGAACCAAGTCGGCGCCTTCAATGCCCACGGCCGTCCTCATGAATTTTGCAGGCTAGTCGGAGGCGGAAGCGCATAGCCAAGACGATCGGATTCGTTCGCCGTCTCCTGCGTGGTACAGCCCTTCCCCACCGGCTCGGGCGACCGCTTGCCGGTTGGTTCAGCGGCAGCACGGTGCCGCCGCGGGTGTCGAGCACGATGGGAAGCCTTCCCACGATCCGTTGCCCTGCGCAGGTGCTCAGCCGCGCCGCTCCAGCGGGACGTAATCGCGCTGCGTTGCGCCGGTGTAGATCTGCCGCGGGCGGCCGATGCGCTGCGCCGGGTCCTCGATCATCTCCTTCCACTGGCTCACCCAGCCCACGGTGCGCGCCACGGCGAACAGCACGGTGAACATGCTGGTCGGGATGCCCATCGCCTTGAGGATTATCCCTGAGTAGAAGTCCACGTTCGGGTAGAGCTTGCGCTGGACGAAGTAGTCGTCGGAGAGCGCGATGCGCTCCAGCTCCACCGCGAGGTCGAGCATCGGCTCGTCCTTGATGCCCAACTCGCGCAGCACCTCGTGGCAGGTCTGCTGCATGATCTTCGCCCGCGGGTCGAAGTTCTTGTACACGCGGTGCCCGAAGCCCATCAGCTTCACTTGGCTGTTCTTGTCCTTCACCCCCGCGATAAAGCCCGGGATGCTCTTCGGGTGCCCGATCTCGGCAAGCATCTTCAGCACCGCCTCGTTGGCGCCGCCGTGCGCCGGGCCCCACAGCGCCGCGATCCCGGCGGCGATGCAGGCGTATGGGTTGGCGCCGGTGGAGCCCGCAAGGCGCACCGTGCTCGTGCTCGCGTTCTGCTCGTGGTCGGCGTGCAGCACCATGATGCGGTCCATGGCGCGCGACAGGATCGGGTTGCCTTCCCACGGCTCGGCGGGCACGGCGTTCAT
>DATHAV010000025.1:0-6175 GCA_035296505.1 Pseudoxanthomonas sp. | reverse complement strand
GGCCGGGCCGGCCTGCTTCATCACTTCGGAGGCTTAATCCTCGGCCACCTTCTGGATGCCTTCGCCCACCGCGATGCTGGAACCCGACCACGTCGGCACCGGCGGCCTTGACCACTGCCTAATCGTACGGATATCGGCTACTAATCTTTCTAATCCTTCAAAGGCGAGGTAATAATCGGAATCTCGGTATTGACGCGGATTTTACACGGCGGATGGTTACTTACTCGCCGCTTGCAACCCCTTCCACTACGGAGCGCTTCATGAATTCGATTCTTACCCGCATCGGCATGGCGGCATTGCTCGGCACGTCGATCCTGCTGACCGGCTGCAACGCCGGTGACGGTGCCGATACCAACGCCACCGGCGGTGCCGATACCAGTGGCGGTGCCAACGCCAACGCCGATGGCGGTACCGATGCAAACACGAGTGATGACGCCAAACTTGCCCTGATCGAAAAGCCCGCGGTCGGCGATATATACGCCGCCGAGCTGTCCGAGTTCACGGTGAACGAGTTCACCGATAGCGATGGCAAACCTATAACTCCCGCCTATGGCCTCATGAAAGTCGTGGAGGTGGACGCAGACAAGGTGGTGGTCATTACCGAAGCCGCGGCGTTTGGGACTAAGGAGCTCTCTCAGCAGGACATCCTGGGCGACCTGAAGGACATCACCTTCGACGAGGAAGAACGTATCGACATCGTCCTCAGCCAGCTGCGCAAGGCCTATGAATCGGGCAAGGTCTACGAAGTGCGCCGGTGACCCATCGGCTGGAGCAGACAGAAAAGCCGCAGGCGACTGCGGCTTTTCTGCTTTCTGGAGCCTTGGGAAAAGTAGCTCAGGCCAGGCCGGCCTGCTTCATAACTTCGGCGGCGTAGTCCTCGACCACCTTCTCGATGCCTTCGCCCACCGCGATGCGCTGGAACCCGACCACGTCGGCACCGGCGGCCTTGACCACGGCCTCGACGGTCTGGTTGGTGTCCAGCACGTAGGGCTGGCCGTACAGCGTGACCTCGTTGACGATCTTGGCGATCTTGCCGCCGATGATCTTCTCGAGGATGTCGGCGGGCTTGTTCTTGTCCTTGTCGCTCATCTTGGCCAGTTCGATCTCCTTTTCCTTGGCCACGAACTCGGCCGGGACGTCGGAGGCCTTGACGTGCGGCGGGTTCATCGCCGCGATGTGCATCGCCAGGCCGCGCGCCAGTTCGGCGTCCCCGCCCTGGAGTTCGACCAGCACGCCGATGCGGCCGCCGTGCACGTAGGCGGCGATGTTGTTGGCGCTGTCAACGCGGGCCAGCCGGCGCACCTGCACGTTCTCGCCCACCTTGGCGATGACCGCGGCGCGGGCCTCCTCGACGGTTTCGCCCGAAGCCAGCTTGGCGTTCTTCAGGGCATCGGCATCGGCGGCGCCCGAGGCCAGCGCGGCCTGGGCCACGGACTCGGTAAAGGTCAGGAAGTTGTTGTCCTTGGCGACGAAGTCGGTTTCGGAATTGATTTCCACCAGCACGGCCTTGCCGCCTTCCTGGGCGACCGCGATGCGGCCTTCGGCGGCCACGCGGCCGGCCTTCTTGTCGGCTTTGGCCAGGCCCTGCTTGCGCAGCCACTCGGCGGATACGTCGATGTCGCCGGAATTCTCGGTGAGCGCCTTCTTGCACTCCATCATGCCGGCGCCGGTGCGCTCGCGCAGTTCTTTGACCAGGGAAGCGGTGATTTCCACGGGATTACCTCATTGGATTGCGGTAGGGCGGGCCAAGCCCGCCGTTTCGAACGTTGATCCTGTCGAGCTGCGTCGAATCGACAGCTAGGGGCTTGAGCCCGCCTATGCGATGGAGCGGCCACGCAGCGTGGGGCGACCACGTTGCGCCGTGATTACTCGGCGGCCTTGGCCTCGACCGCTTCGGTGGCGGGCTTGCGCGCCGGGGCGCCGCGGCCGCGCGGGTCCTTGCCCTTGCCGTCCTCGCCTTCGGAGAATTCCTCCTCGCGCACGGAAGCCGAGTTCGGCGCCGCGGCCTTGCCTTCCAGCACCGCGTCGGCGGCGGCGCGGGCGTACAGCTGCACGGCGCGGATGGCGTCGTCGTTGCCCGGGATCGGGTAGTCGACCAGGGCCGGATCGTAGTTGCTGTCGACCACCGCGATCACCGGGATGCCGAGCTTCTTGGCTTCCTTGATGGCGATGTCCTCATGCCCGATGTCGATCACGAACAGCGCGTCGGGCAGGCGGTTCATTTCCTTGATGCCGCCCAGCGAGGCGAGCAGCTTCTCGCGCTCGCGGCGCAGGCCCAGCACTTCGTGCTTGACCAGCTTGTCGAACGAGCCGTCGGTCTCGCCGGCTTCCAGCTCCTTCAGGCGCGCCACCGACTTCTTCACCGTGGCGAAATTGGTCAGGGTGCCGCCCAGCCAGCGCTGGGTCATGTACGGCTGGCCGCAGCGCATGGCTTCTTCGCGCATCGGCTCGCGCGCGCTGCGCTTGGTGCCGATGAACAGCACGATGCCGCGACGCTGGGCGATGCCCGAGAGGAAGTTCATCGCGTCGGTGAACAGCGGAACCGTCTTCTCGAGGTTGATGATGTGGATCTTGCCGCGGGCGCCAAAGATGTACGGCGCCATCTTGGGGTTCCAGTAGCGGGTCTGGTGGCCGAAATGCACGCCGGCTTCCAGCATCTGGCGCATGGTGACTTGGGGCATGGAAAACTCCTGTGGGGAACCGGCCGCCGGATAGGTGATGGCGGAACGCCCGCGAGGGCGATGGTTCCGGGGTTGGGCCTCCCTGCGGCCTCCGTGGCCGAACCTAGTGATCCATCAGGAACGATCCGTCAGGAAACCAGGCACCCCGGCACGGGCTGTGGCAGCAGGTGTGTATTCGCCGGTGACGCCCGGCGTGGGCGGATGGACGGCTTGCGGGCCAGCCAAGGGGCGGGAGTATAGCCGGCGGGCCGCCGCCCGACAAACCGCGGCCGGTCGCCGGTGAGGCGGAAGGCCGCTGCCCGCGCCGGGTGACGAGCCTGCCGGCCGCCCGCCCAAGCGCCGGCGTTCTGGCGTTGGGCGCGATAAGCGATAATCCACCAATGGCCATCAATCTGAAAACCTCCGAAGAACTGGAGCGGATGCGCGTCGCCGGCCGCCTGGCCGCCGAAGTGCTGCAGGTCGTGGCGCCGCACGTGAAGCCGGGCGTGACCACCGCCGAGCTGGACCGCGTGTGCCACGACCACATCGTCAACGTGCAGCAGGCGATTCCGGCCAACATCGGCTACGGCGGCGGCCACGGGCGCATCCCGTTCCCGTTCACGGTCTGCACTTCGGTCAACAACGTGATCTGCCACGGCATGCCTAGCGAGGGCAAGACGCTGAAGGACGGCGACATCGTCAACATCGACGTGACCGTGATCAAGGACGGCTGGCACGGCGACACCAGCCGCATGTACTACGTGGGCACGCCTTCGGTGATGGCGAAGCGGCTGGTGGAAACCACCCGCGAGGCCCTGTTCCGCGGCATTCGCATGGTCAGGCCCGGGGCGACCCTGGGCGACATCGGCCATGCCATTCAGCAGTACGCGGAAAGCCAGCGCTTCAGCGTGGTGCGCGAGTACTGCGGCCACGGCATCGGCAGGGTCTACCACGACAAGCCGGAGGTGCTGCACTACGGCCGCCCCGGCGATGGTGTGGTACTCGAGCCGGGCATGACCTTCACCATCGAGCCGATGATCAACGAGGGCACGCGGCACACGCGCCTGCTGCCGGACGGCTGGACCGTGGTCACCAAGGACCGCAAGCTCTCGGCGCAGTGGGAGCACACCGTGGCGGTGACCGAGGACGGCGTCGAGATCCTGACCGGGCTGCCCGGCGACGACAACGAGCTTTGATGACCGGCGCCGCCGACCCGGCCCCGGCGACGCGGCCGCCCGCGGGCGAGGACGCGGCGGCGTGGTCGGCGGCGGCGCGTACCGCCCTGAACGCGGCCGACGCCCGCCTGGCGCGACGCTTCGACCAGGACGAGGAGGCCGAGCGTCTGGTGGCGCTGCGGACGCGCGCGGTCGACCCGCTCATTCTCGATGCCTGGACCCGCTGCGTCGCGCCGGACGCGCCGGCGGCGCTGTTCGCGGTCGGCGGCTACGGCCGCGGGGAGCTGTTCCCGCAGTCCGACATCGATCTGCTGGTGCTGGCCGACGAAGCCACGCAGCAGGCACTGCACGCGGCGCTGTCGACCTTCTTCACCATCCTGTGGGACGCCGGCCTGCCGGTGAGCCACGCGGTGCGTTCGGCTGCGCAGTGCACCCAGGCCGCCGCCGACCGGAGCGTGCTGACCGCGCTGATCGAAGCGCGCCCGTTGGCCGCCGATGCGGCCGCGCAGGCGGCGCTCGCCGCAGCGGTCTCGCCCCAGCGCGCATGGCCCGCCCGCGATTTCTTCATCGCCAAGCAGGAAGAGCTGCGTGCGCGGCACCGGCGTTTCGGCGACACCTCGGACAACCTGGAGCCCAACCTCAAGGACGGCCCCGGCGGCCTGCGCGATCTGCACACGCTGGGCTGGATGGCGCTGCGCACCTTCGGCGTCGCCGAACTCGAGCCGCTGGTCGGCCTGGGGCATGTCGGCGTGGACGAAGCGGCGGCGCTTTCGCGCGAGCGCAAGACCATGAGCCGCCTGCGCTACGGCCTGCACCTGGTGGCGGGCCGCGCGGAAGAACGCCTGCTGTTCGACCACCAGAAGAGCCTGGCGGCGCGCCTGGGATACGCGGACGACTCGCAGAGCCTGGGCGTCGAGAAGATGATGCAGGCCTTCTACCGCAGCGCCGCGGTCGTGCGCCGCATCAGCGATCGGCTGCTGCAGCGCTTCGAGGAGCAGTTCGACGGCGAGGCGCTGCCCGAACCGCTGGACGAGGCGTTCGCGCTGCGGCGCGGCTATCTGTCGGCGCTGCGCGCGGACTGGCCGCAGGGCGATCCCTCGCAGGTGTTCGCGCTGTTCGCGACCTGGGCCGGCCAGCCGCAGGCGCGCGGGCTGCATTCGCACACCGCGCGTGCGCTGGCCGAGTCGCTGGCGGTGCTGCCTTCCTACGCCCAGGGCAATCGACGCCAGGGCGCGGATTTCATGGCCCTGCTGCGCGGTCCGCGCGCGGTGGAGACGTTGACTCGGCTGGCGCGCCTGGGCGTGTTGGGGCAATGGATCCCGGCGTTCGCGCAGGTCTCCGGCCGCATGCAGTTCGACCTGTTCCATGTCTACACCGTGGACCAGCACACGCTGATGGTGCTGCGGAACATCGCCGCGTTCTCGGCCGGGCGCGCCGACGAGCGCTTCTCGATCGCGCACGAGGTGTGGCAGCGCCTGCACAAGCCCGAACTGCTGCTGCTGGCCGGGCTGTTCCACGACATCGCCAAGGGCCGCGGCGGCGACCATTCGCAGCTCGGGGCGCACGACGCGCGGGAATTTTGCATCGCCCACGGCCTCGGCGGCGGCGACACCGAACTGGTCGCCTGGCTGGTCGAGCAGCACCTGCGCATGTCGGTCACAGCGCAGAAGCAGGACATCGCCGATCCGGAAGTGGTCCATCGCTTCGCGGCGACGATCGGGCAGCGCGAGCGCCTGGACTACCTCTACCTGCTGACCTGCGCCGACATCGCCGGCACCAGCCCCAAGCTCTGGAACACCTGGAAGGACCGCCTGCTGGCCGACCTCTACTTCGCCGCGCGCCGGGTGCTGCGCGCGGGCCTGGAGCATCCGGTGGACCTCGAGGCGCGCCTGCAGGAGGCGAAGGAATCGGTGCGCCAGCTGCTGGAGGCGCAGGGCCTGGGCCGCGGCACCATCGACGCGCTGTTCGCCGCCATGCCCGAGGAAAGCTTCCTGCGCTTCCGTCCCGAGCAGGTGGCCTGGCAGGCGCGCGCTATCCAGGATGCGGGCAGCGGCGAAACCCGGGTGCGGGTGCGGCGCATTGCCGCAGACGCGGACGCGCTGGAGGTGTTCGTGCATTCGCCGGACAGGCCGGGGCTGTTCGCCGCGATCCTGGCCACGCTGGATCGCATGGGTTTCGGCATCCATCAGGCGCGCGTGCTCGATGGCCCCGCCGGCACCGTGTTCGACACCTTCGAGGTACTGCCCGCGGGCGCCGCCGCGGGCATCGGTCCGTCGGAGGTGGAGGCGCGGCTGGCGCACGCGCTGGCGGGCGATCTGCGGGTGGTGCGCACCTCGCGCC
>DATHAV010000024.1:0-2331 GCA_035296505.1 Pseudoxanthomonas sp. | reverse complement strand
AGACGGCGAACAGGGCGGCGGCGGTGAGGGGGAGGAAGGACTTGGTGTTCATGGGAGGCCTCTTTAGTGTCGTTGTGCGACGGTGTGGTAGTAATGTAGTACACCTAATCAGATCGGTCAACTGGAGCCTGTAACTCTGGTGTCTTGTTCATCTGGAGTTCACTTAAAGCGAAATGAGGTTCTCGACTTTTGTCTTTGGACGCTTCCGTACTCGAGAACCGTTCTGGTCGTAACACGGATGCGCGCCCGCAGCGGCTGTGGCTTCTACGCAGTGGGTTGCAACGGTGAAGACCTTCATTGGGATGCCCCGGTATGAGGAAGGGTTGCAATGGCACAGGCACGCCGCCGCGAGAGCGGTGGAGTTAGCAAGGCGGCTTCGGCGAGTTCATTTCGTCTCCGCAGGAGTGGGCGGGCGCACGATGCGCCCCCTGCGCGTGGGCACGATGTACCGAAAGTCATGCCGGCACCGGCGTTGCGGCCAATGGTGTGCAGCGTGCGCCGAAGCGTTGCGCGGCCAGAGGAAGCACCGCCGCGGCCAAGGGTGCTCCGAGGCTTGGCGGCGTTCGAGCGCCTGGCCGCTAGCGCGGCGGCGGCACCGTGCCTGCCTTGGGGCGATGGCCGCGCAGGCGCTTGAATTCAGTGAGGCTCCAGGCGCGGGAAGCCTCCGCCGCTGATGGCGGGGCAGCTCGTAGCGTTGAGGATTGCGGATCGGCGAGTGCGCGGGAACGATTCGGATCAACTGCTTCTTCAGCTCGCGCGGCATGAAAAGGCGCCGGCCTCGCGACGCGCGATCCTTGCCGGCATCGATGGCGCTGGCCCGGCTGCGTTCGCGGCTACCGCCTCGGCCCTGTCCATGCCTTGTGGCCTAGTGCCATCGGCGGGTGCGCCGGCTACGATCCGGGATTCGTCATGCCGTCATCGACAGCAGACTGTCCAGCCAGGAGGAAATACTCATGCCCGTGATTCGCCCGCGCGCCGCACTGCTCGCCGTCGCCCTTTCCGCCGCACTGCCCGCTCTGGCGCTGTCGCCACTGCCCGCTGTGGCCGAGTACGAAAACAAGCCGGTGGAGATCGCGTACCAGGAGTTCACCCTGCCCAACGGCCTGCGGGTGATCGTGCACACCGACCGCAAGGCGCCGATCGTGGCGGTCAACCTGTGGTACCACGTGGGCAGCAAGAACGAGCAGCTGGGCCGCACCGGCTTCGCGCACCTGTTCGAACACCTGATGTTCCAGGGCTCGGAGAACCATAGAGATGAATACTTCGCCCCGTTCGAGCTGGTCGGCGTGACCGACCAGAACGGCACCACCAACCAGGACCGCACCAACTACTTCCAGAACGTGCCCACCACCGCGCTGGACATGGCGCTGTGGATGGAGTCCGACCGCATGGGCCACCTGCTCGGCGCCATCGACCAGAAGTCGCTGGACGAGCAGCGCGGCGTGGTCCAGAACGAAAAGCGGCAGGGCGAGAACCAACCCTACGGACGCCGCATCAACGCGCGCATGTTCGAGGCGCTGTACCCGGCCGGCCATCCCTACAGCTGGCAGACCATCGGCTCGATGGCCGACCTGGACGCGGCCACGCTGGACGACGTCAAGACCTGGTTCAAGAGCTGGTACGGCCCCAACAACGCGGTGCTGGTGCTGGCCGGCGACATCGACCTGAAGACCGCCAGGGAAAAGGTGACCCGCTACTTCGGCGACATCCCCGCCAGCGCGACCCTGGCCGACATGCCGACCAACATCCCCAAGCGCGCCAAGGACACGCGCGAGACCGTTCCCGACCGCGTGCCCCAGTACCGCGTGTACCGCGCCTGGCCGGTGGCCGAGCTCGGCAGCGAGGACGCGATCCTGCTTGACCTGTTCGCGCAGGTGCTGGGCGGCAGCGCCGCCTCGCGCTTCGACATCCGCCTGGTGCACGGCGACAAGATCGCCGACAACGCCAGCGCCTACAACTGGAGCAGCGAGATCAGCGGCACCTTCTTCCTGACCGCCACGGTCAAGGACGGCGTGGACGCGGTCAAGGTCGAAAAGGCCCTGGACGAGGAGCTGCAGCGCCTGATCGCCGAAGGCCCGACCGCCGAGGAGCTGGAGCGCGCCAAGGTCGGCGCCCGCGCCGACTTCGTCCGCGGCATCGAACGCATCGGCGGCTTCGGCGGCAAGTCCGACGTGCTGGCCCAGTGCGCGGTCTACGCCGGCACTCCCGACTGCTACAAGGAGGACCTGGCCACGATCGACGCCGCCACCCCGGCCAGCGTGCAGGCGGCGGCCAGGAAGTGGCTCGGGACCGGCTCGCACACGCTGCTGGTGGAACCCAGCGAGACCCCGG
>DATHAV010000023.1:0-3273 GCA_035296505.1 Pseudoxanthomonas sp. | reverse complement strand
AGACGCACCAGCGCCTGCCCATGCTCGCTGTCCGGGCGGTGGGCGAGGCGCGAGTGCAGCCAGGTGCTCAGGCGGGTCATGGCCTATCCCATCCCGGGACGGGCGTGCGCGGTGGAATACTGGGCGCAGATGTCGACGAGCCGGATTCGGCCGCGGCCGAGCGCGTCCACGCAGGCCGGATCGAACAGCCGGCCGCGCTGCGCGTACAGGTATCCCAGGGCGGCGTCCATGCTCCAGGCCTGCTTGTACGGGCGCTCGGAAATGAGCGCGTCGAACACGTCCGCGACGGCCACGATCCTCGCTTCCAGCGGAATGGCGTCGCCGATCAGGCCGTCGGGATAGCCGCTGCCGTCGTAGCGCTCGTGGTGGCGCAGGGCGATGGTCGCGCCCATCTGGATGAAGCGGTTCTGGCTGCCGCTCAGCAGCTCATGGCCGATCCTGGGATGCCGGCGCATGATCTGGGTTTCCTCGTCGGTCAGCGGACCCGGCTTCATCAGCACCGAGTCCGGGATCGCGATCTTGCCCATGTCGTGCAGCGGCGCCGCCATTTCGATGGCGCGCACCTCCTCTTCGGGCAGCCCGAGCTGTTCGGCGATGAGCCCGGCGATATGGGCCATGCGCTCGAGGTGGGCATTGGTGCCGCCGTCGCGGTATTCGATGGCGCGGGCAAGGCGCGAGAGGGTCTCGCGTTCGCGCTCCTCGACCTCGTGCATGCTCGAGAGCAGGCGCTGTTCCAGCGACATGGCGCGCTGCTTGATGTTCTCGCTCTGCTGGCGCAGCTGCAGGAGGTTGCGGCAGCGGGCGCGCAACTCGCGCGGACGCACGGGCTTGACCAGGAAATCGATGACTCCGGCTTCCAGCGCGGCCTGGCGGATCGGCTCGTCGCCGACCACGGTGATCAGGATGATGGGGATGTCCCGGTGCAGCGGCAGGCGCCGGAACCGGCGCGCGAACTCCAGCCCGTCCATGCCCGGCATGCGGTAGTCCAACAGCAGCAGGTCGGTCTGGTTGGACTCGCACCAGGGCAGCGCCAACGAAGGGTCGCCGAAGTCGTGCACCGACAATTCCGAGGCGATGTCCTCGATCACATGGCGCAGCATCGTGCGCGCGGACGTTTGATCGTCGACAATGACGATATCCAAGGTGCGACCGGCTCCGTTGGGCCACGCGGCGTGGCTGTCTGCGGAGGATACTCCTGAGTTAACCCTGGTGGCATCTAGCATGTTCTTCGGTCCCTGTCCGACGTCGGCGTTGGTCGATCGCGCAGGATCGAATTTCATCTTCAGGCAATCGGTGTGCCCGTCACACCGTTGCCGACCACTTTCATGGCCTTTATGGATATCGTGCAAGAAACGTGTCGGTAAAGGGACGAGCGATCGGAATATGTAGAAGCGTGATCGCCATCTCAGCAAGCGCCAAATTGGTCGTTCATCGGCCTTGCTGGCAGGCACTCTGCCCTAATCGGTAGGCGCAGGGTCGGATGCGCCGCCGCCGGTCGAACGGTCCGGTCCGGCGGCGGGATGCCTCAGACGGCGGTCTCGGGCCGCATGTACGGGAACAGGAGCACGTCCCGGATCGAGTCGGCGCCGGTCATCAGCATCGCCAGCCGGTCGATGCCGATGCCCAGGCCGCCGGTGGGAGCCAGACCCACCTCCAGCGCGCGGATGTAGTCGGCGTCGAAATGCATGGCCTCCTCGTCCCCGCCCTCCTTCGCCTGCACCTGCGCCAGGAAGCGCGCCGCCTGCTCCTCGGGGTCGTTGAGCTCCGAGAAGCCATTGGCCAGCTCCTTGCCGTTGACGAACAGCTCGAAGCGGTCGGTGTAGCCGGGCCGGTCGTCGTTGGCGCGGGCCAGCGGCGACACCTCGACCGGGTGGGCGGTGATGAAGGTCGGCTGCACCAGGGTGTGTTCGACCGTCTTCTCGAAGATTTCCAGCAGCAGGCGGCCCCAGCCGTGGCCCGGCTTGACGTGGATATTCAGGCGCTGGCAGTGGGCGGCCAACGCGGCGCGGTCGGTGCAGTCGGCTTGGCTGAGCTCCGGGTTGTGGTGGCGCACGGCCTCGTCCATGCGCCAGCGGCGGAACGCCGGTCCCAGGTCGATCCGCTGTCCTTCCCAGTCCAGCTCGGCCGTGTCCAGCGCCTTGACCGCGACGTCGCGGATCATGGCTTCGGTGAGATCCATGATCTCCTCGTACGTGGCGTAGGCCTCGTACAGCTCCAGCATGGTGAATTCGGGATTGTGGCGGGTGCTGACGCCCTCGTTGCGGAAGTTGCGGTTGATCTCGTACACGCGCTCCAGGCCGCCGACCACCAGGCGCTTCAGGTACAGCTCCGGGGCCACGCGCAGGTACAGGTCCAGGCCCAGGGCGTTGTGGTGGGTGGCGAAAGGCTTGGCCGCGGCGCCGCCGGGGATGTAATGCATCATCGGCGTCTCCACCTCCAGGAAGCGGCGCGCGTCCAGCCACTCGCGGATCGCGCGGACGATGCGCGAGCGCTTGACGAACACTTCGCGCGCCTCCGGATTCACGATCAGGTCCACGTAGCGCTGGCGGTAGCGCTGCTCCACGTCGGACAGCCCGTGCCACTTGTCCGGCAGCGGCCGCAGCGACTTGGTCAGCAGCCGCAGCGCCGAAACCTTGACCGACAGTTCGCCGGTGCGCGTGCGGGTCAGGCTGCCGTGGACGCCGACGATGTCGCCCACGTCCCAGCCCTTGAACGCGTCGTACACGCCTCCCAGCGCGTTGGACTGCAGGAACAGCTGGACGCGGCCCGATTCGTCCTGGATCTGGGCGAAGCTGGCCTTGCCCATGACCCGCTTGGCCATGAGCCGGCCGGCCAGCCGCACCTGGCGTCCGTCGCCCTCCAGCGCCTCGGCGGTCCACGCCTGCGCGTCGGCGAACTCGGCCCGCAGGTCGCCGGCGAAGTGGACGCGGCGGAAGTCGTTGGGAAACGCGATGCCCTGGGCGCGCAAGGCCTTGAGTTTGGCGCGGCGCTCGGCGATGAGGCTGTTCTCGTCGGCGGGAGTCTGCGGCGCGGGCGTCGGATCGGTCATGTCGGCTAAGGCATCGAGGAGAGGTTCGTGGACCGGCGGCAGCGCGCCGTTTCTTGGCGAACGTGCCATGGAACTCGCTGCAGGGGGCCCTTCCCGCCTTACAGCATCGGCCAACGGCCGCCGGTAGGATCAGGCGTCGCTGCGCTTGGCGCCCGCTTCCAGTCCGGACTTCAGGCTGGCCTCGACGAATTCGTCCAGGTCGCCGTCCAGCACCTTCTGCGTGT
>DATHAV010000022.1:0-1745 GCA_035296505.1 Pseudoxanthomonas sp. | reverse complement strand
CACCTGCCGGGTGCGCCCTGGGTAGCGGCGGCGATCCTGCTCGCCGGCGCCTGGCTGGTCGGCTGGCGCTTCGCGCGCGAGCGCGCGCCGGCGGCCGCGCCCGCGCTGACCGATTGAATGCACGAGCGGTGCCGCCGCCGCGCGGACGCGTCTGCAGAAGTCCTTGCGAAGCGCGGAGAGAACACGCTTCACGGCGCGTCGCGTTTGCGCCTTCGCTGGCCAGTGCCACGTTCGTGCACCGCGCGAACATGCGCCGCAGCAGGTGAACGAAGGCTTGGCACGCGCTTGACCGTGCCTGCGCCGGAAAAGAGAAAGGCCGCCAAGGCGGCCTTTCCCAGCTTGAAATCCCGACGGCGTCAGTCGTTCTCCACATGCAGCAGGCGTCCGTCCTGCGGATCCAGGTGGACCTCCACGTCGTTGCCCAGTGCGTTGTCGGCCTCGGCCTTCCACAGGCCGTCTTCGAAATCGACATCGTGGACCTTGCTGTAGCCGGCCGCGGTCAGCCTGGCCTTGACATCGTCCTCGGTCAGCGTCGACACCTGCGTATTGGTGTAGAGCCTGCCGGTGGCCGGGTCGATACGCACGTCGACGCGCCTGCCGTCGGCGCTGGTGGCGTCGGTTTCGAAGGCACCGTCCTCGAAGTCGACGTCGTCGATGCGGGTGAAGCCTTTTTCGGCCAGCAGCGCGCGCACCCGCGCCTCGGTCATGGTGCCGGCGGCAGGCGCGGCGGTACGGGGTGCGGTCTGTGCCAATGCGATACCGGACGCCAGGACGGCGGCGACCGGCAGCCAGAGCGGGTTGAACTTGCGCATGCGATCCTCCAGCGAAACGTTCGGAACGCAATGTGCAAGAGGGCCTGTACGTGCACGTGAATGACGGCTCGGCGACCTCGCGGTCCCGCGGCGCTTGCCGGCAGTCTTTTTGGGAGGTGCGCCAACAGGCATCGACGTTCACCAAGTCTTCGCCGGCACCACCTTGTTCGCAAGGTCCTGGTGCTGCCGGTAATGCGATCCATCCCACGGCTTCGATCGCGTTGGATGCCGCTGCAGCGACGCCGAGCATCCGCGAAGCGCGTCGACGAACTGATGCATCGGCATGCGGGTGACGCCCTTGCCGAACAGCGGCATGAAACGCGCCATCCCGAGCGCGAGGTCCACGTCGGTGCCGCCGCTGGGCAGGCCCCAGGCGCGATGGATCAGCGGGGCCTCGCTGCCGCCGACGCTGGCGTGGGCGATGTCGGTGGTGCCGCCGCCGACGTCGATCACCAGCGTGTCGTGCCGCTGCGCGCTTTGCGCGTGGTAGTGCAAGGCGGCGGCGACCGGTTCCTCCAGGAACTCGAACTCGTCGAAGCCGGCGATGCGGGCCGCTTCGCCCAGTATCCGCAGCGCCTGCTCGCCTCCGGCCGCGCCCATCGAACTGCGGAACTGCACCGGCCGCCCCAGCGTGGCGCTTCGCACCGCCACTCCGAGCTGTTGGCTGGCGGTGAGCCGGACGTGCTCCAGCACGTGCGCGGCGATCCCGGTGATGGTCCGGCGCGCGCGCGGCAGCAGGTCGTAGCCCAGCATCGACTTGGGCGACTGCACCAGGTTGCCGCCTTCGGCCAAGTAGCGGTCGATCGCCTCTTCGCCGAACACCGCGTCCTGCAGATCGGCCGCCGAGTTGCGCGCGTCGCGCATCTGCGCCTCCAGCCACTGGCGGCGCATCACCTGCACCGCTCGGTCCTGGCCTCGCGCACCAGGCGTTCG
>DATHAV010000021.1:0-3590 GCA_035296505.1 Pseudoxanthomonas sp. | reverse complement strand
TCCGCACGCACCTGCCGGTTTCGTCGAACACCCCCCTGCCCTTGGCCGCGACCCAGCGCTGGACGCCGTCGCGCCCGATGGTCCGGTATTCGACGTCGTACAGTGCCCGCCGTTCGGGATCCAGCGCATCGGCCAGCGCGGCCAGCGTGTGCGCGGCATCGTCCGGGTGCACGCCTGCATGGAAATCGGCCATGGAAATGCGCGCCTCGCCCCCGATCCCGAACATGTTCTTGACCCGGGGCTGCCAGAACAGCGTCCGGGTCAGATTGTCCAGATCCCAGAGCCCGATCTCGGCCGCGTCGATCGCCAGGCGCAGCTGCTCTTCGCTGCGACGCAGCGCAGTGTCGGTGGAGGCCTGTTCTACCGCCGCCGAGGCGACCTGCGCCAGCTGCACCAGCATGGCTTCGTCGGCCTCGTCGAACTCCGATTCGTCCTCCTTGTCCGAAAGCTGGATCAGGCCGAGGTTGCGCCCGTCGCGCCCCACCAGCGGCGCCGCCAGCCAGCCGCGCAACGGCGGATGGCCGCCGGCATGCGCGCCGAACCCGCGATAGCGCGGATGCGCCTCCAGCTCGGCCCGGGTCATGCGCGCGGGCTGGTTGTGCTCGCACAGCCAGGCGTAGATGCCCGATCCGTCCGGCGATACGTCGTAACCGTTCCACCGCTCGTATTTCGGCGTCAGCGCAATGGAATTGATCGCCTGGCTCCAGTCGGCGCCGCGGGTGAGGCTGACCACCGCCTGGTGGGCGCCGATCACCTCGCGCGCGGCCCGAGTGATCTCGTCCAACGTCGCCTCCAGGGTCGGCGCGCGCGTGACTTCCAGTGCGGTGTGGGCCAGCGCCTGCAGCTGTTCGGAACGGCGTCCCAGGCGCGTTTCGGCCGCATGCTCGTGGGTGCGGTCATGGAACATCTTGAGGAAGGCGTCGCCGCCGCCGTCGAAGCGCATCATCTGGCCCGAGCCCCAGAAGCGGCTGCCGTCCTTGCGCACGTGCCAGCGCTCGTTGGTGGCGCGGCCTTCGGCGCAAGCCTTGCGCATTTCGCGCTCCGGTTCGCCGCTCCCGCGATCCTCGGAGATAAAGAAGATCGCGCCCGGCTGCCCGATCACCTCGGCCTCCGTATAGCCCATCATCCGCTCGGCGCCGGTGTTCCAGCTGGTGATCAGCCCCTGGTCGTCCTGGGTGATGATGGCAAAGGCCTCGGCGCCCTCGACGATCTGCCGGTAGCGGTTTTCGCTGGCCGACAGCGCCGCCACCGCGCTCATGCGCTCGGTGACGTCGTAGCCCTCGACGAAAATACTGGCCACGGCGTCGTTCTGGTCGCGCAGCGGCTGCAGAACGAACTCGAGATACCGCTCCTGCGCGGGTTCGCCGTCGTGCTGCAGCACGATGCGAACCTGGTGAGCGACGAAGCGCTCGCCGCTTTCGTAGACCCGGTCCAGCAGCTCGAAGAAGCCCTGGTCGGCCAGATCGGGAAAGACCTCGCGCGCGCGCTGCGGCCGACGAAGTCGCGGCCGCCGAACAGACGCAGGAACGACTCGTTGACGAACTCGAACACATGCGCCGCGCCGCTCAGGCTGCAGATGAAGCCGGGCGCCTCCGCGAACATGCTCCGCTGGCGCTCGGTCTCCGCCGCGCACAGGCGCCGTGCCTTCACCCTGTCCGTGGTTTCGGTCGCCAGGCACAACAGGCCGCCCACGCCGCTGTCGTCATCCAGCAGCGGCGTCAGTGAAAAACTGAACCAGCTGTTGGCGCGATTAGAGCCGTCCCGCGCCCATGGCATGTCCTCCAACCAATGCGAGCGGCCATTCATGACCTCCGCCTTGAGCGGCCCCAGCGTTTCCCAGGCCTCCGTCCACAGCTGCGGCGCGGGTTGTCCCAGCGCCTGGGGATGCCTGGCCCCGAGTATGGGGAGGTAGCCATCGTTGTAGAGCGAAACCATGTCCGCGCCCCAGGCCACGTAGGCCGGCTGGCGGCAGCGCAGCATCAGCGACACCGCGTGGCGCAGCGACGGCGGCCACCGCTGGGGCGGCCCCAGCGACGTGCTCGCCCAGTCGAATTGGCGGATGCGTCGAGCCATCTCGCCTTCGACTTCGAGAAACCCTAGTCCCTCGCGCATCGCCTACCCTTGCTTCCGCATATCGCCGGCCGCGGTCCACCACCTGCTGCGCATCGTCTTCCGGGCCTGCATAAGTACCGTTCGATCCTAAGGATTTGCGGATTAGGAGCTTGTGCACAGGCCCGATGCCATAGCGGCACCGCGAAGAACCAATGAAGACACTTTTTTGCAGCGTCATTTCAACGCGAGCACGTGAGTCGCCGCTACAGGCCGATTGAACGACAAACCCAGAACCATGGCCGGACGTGGGGTCGCCGGAAATCGCCGATGACCGCGGCGCCCGATATCGTCACTGTCTTCGATGCGCAGCGGAACGCATGCCCAATCAACCTTGGACGCACGGCCGCGCCACAGCAGGCGACGCGGCGGATGCGTACAAATTTGCGCCTCGAAGCTGCCGTGGCCGTTGACCAAGCATAGAGCGGGGGATTCGCCTGGAATTGACAGCCTGGCGAAGGACGTCGCCAGCGATCCGGTGGTTTTCAACGTGCAGATGGGGTGCCGCGCAATGCACCGTCCCTTCATCCACTGCAGCCGGCGCCGCGCAACAAAAAAAGCCACCGTTTCCGGTGGCTTTTTTGCGCCGCTGGTGGGCGGTGCAGGGTTCGAACCTGCGACCCTTGCCGTGTGAAGGCAATGCTCTACCGCTGAGCTAACCGCCCGGATGCGTTTCGGGCCGAACATGGTAAAGGCCGGCGCGAGCGTGGTCAATTGCGCCCTACCGGCCGAGCGCGCATGCCTTCGCACGGCAAGATCAACCGATCAAAGGAGCGATTCCTACACCGCAGTCCGCTACGCCGCAGTCCGACGCGCTGGCCGTTGGCGCGACTTCGATTCACGCAATGCCTTGATCCGCGCCGGCGGCTGGAACGAGTCGCTGCGGGCATCGGCCCAGAAGTCGCGAAACACCGCGTGGGTGGGAATGCGGTCAAGCAGTTCACCCGGCTCCAGGAACCGGTACAGCGCGGCGAGCGAGCGCACCTCGGTGGGCGAAACGCGGCGCACGATGTGCTCGGGGCCCAGCTGGTCGGGGTGGACCAGGCCGGCGGCGCCCAGCAGGTCGCGCAGGGCCTTGAGCGTGTTGTCGTGGAACAGGTGCACGCGCGCGGCCTTGTCGGCCACGTCCAGCTTCTGCCAGCGGCGGGGGTTCTGGGTGGCCACGCCGGTGGGGCACAAGTCGTTGTGGCAGCTCTGCGCCTGGATGCAGCCGAGCGCGAACATGAAGCCGCGGCCGGCGTTGCACCAGTCCGCGCCCATGGCCATGGTGCGGGTCAGGTCGAAGGCGCTGGTGATGCGCCCTGCCCCGGCCACGCGCACGCGCTCGCGCAGGTCCAGGCCGATCAGCGTGTTGTGGACCAGCATCAGCGCCTCGTGCATGGGCACGCCGACATGGTCGATGAATTCCGCCGGCGCCGCGCCGGTGCCGCCCTCGGCGCCGTCGACCACGATGAAGTCCGGCAGCAGGCCGGTTTCGCGCA
>DATHAV010000020.1:0-2603 GCA_035296505.1 Pseudoxanthomonas sp. | reverse complement strand
TGCGAGATAGGCGCGGCTGGCGCGGCCGGAATGCTGCGAGGCCTCGAGCTGGCGCGCGGCGCGATCGCGGATCCCGCGCATTTCCGCCTCCAGATCCTGCTGCGCGCGCAGCAATCCCGCCAGAGCAGCCTGATCGGCGCTGGGGCCGGCTTCGCTGCGGAGGAACTGGCGCACGTCGCGGTCATGGACGGCCAGCAATCGCGCCACGGTGTCCACATGGCCGCTGTGCAGGCTCTCCCACATGCAGAGAACTTGCTGGTACAGCGTATCGAGGGTGGCGGCGCTCATCAGGCCCTGGCCATGGCCAGCGAGCGCTGGCGGTGCTGGTCGGGAATCGCGTTCCAGGCCGATTCGATCTCGCCCAGGAGCTCCAGGGCCTCGCGCAGGGCCGATTCGTCGTTGTCGAGGTTGGCCTGCGTCAGTCGCCCCTGCAGGTAGTCGTACAGCGAAGACAGGCTGCCTGCGATCTCGCCGCCGGCCTCGTGATCGAGCGAACCGTTGAGGTGCCCCAATATGGCGCAGACTTCGCCGATCGCCTTGCCCTTGCGCGAGTAGTCGCCGCGCCTCATGCACGCTTGGGCCAGACGGATGCGCTCGCAGGCGCCGGACAGCAGCAGGGCTACGAGGCGGTGCGGATCGGCATCCATGACCGCGCTGCTCAAGCCGGTATTGCGGTACTGGGCGGCATAGGGGTTGGCTGACATCGTGTATCTCCTGAGGCGGCGGAAGCTGCGATGCAGCCACGGCCTGCCTCTATCTATCTTGGGATTTGGGCAGGCCGGCGATCTGCTGCGCCAGATAGCTGCTGGTGCTGTTCATTTGCGCGACCATCGCGTCCATGGCCACGAACTGGGCCTTGTAGCGGTTGCCGACGGCCTCCATGCGCTGGTCCAGCGCGGAGCGGCGACTGGCGACGTCCTTGAGCTGCGCATCGAGGCTGTTGCTGCGCTGGGTGAAGGCGCCTTCGTTGCCGAGGTAGCTGGCGACGCTGGCTTCGAGCCTTCCGGCGAAACCGCTGGCGCCGGTAAAGGCGCTGCGGATCTTCTCCGGGTTGGCCGCCATGGCGGCGTCGAATTTCGCGCCGTCCAGCACCAGGGTGCCGTCGGAGCTCGGATAGCCCTTGGTCTGCAGGCCCAGCGTCCGGGCATCCAGGCCGGCGGCCGAGAGTTCTCCGAGCAGGCTGCCCATCACGCTGCGCAGCTGGCCGGCCGCGCCACGCATCTGCGCATCGCCGGTCAGCGCCGAAGGCCTGTTGTTGGCGGCGTCGTACTTGGTGGCCGCGTTGATCGCGTTGAGCGCGGAGTTGTACGCGCTGACGAAGTCCTGCACCACTTTGCGGCTGGACGCCGCGTCGCCGCCGACCGTCACTCTGCTGATGCCCTCGGTCTTCAGGTCGAGCACCAGGCCGGGTACCGCATCGCTGACCCTGTTTCCGCCCGCGGCGATGACCAGTCCGTCGATGGAGATGCGCGCATCGGCGGCCGGAGTACGCTGCTGCAGCCCGCCGACCAGGGCCTGCAGGTCGCTGCCGCCCGTGGATACCGAAAGGCTTATGGCGTTGGCCGCGCCGGTCTTGTCGGAGGATAGCGACAGGTACTGGCCGCCGTTGGAGGTCAGCACGCTGGCCTGGACGCCCTTGCCGCGCGCCGCGGAGTCGATCGCAGTCCGGACCTGCGCCAGGCTGCTGCCCTGGGCGATGTCGATGGTCAGCGTTTCGCTGCCCACGTTCAGCGTCAATCTGCCGGCGCCGAACGTCTGGGTGCTGGCGGTCGGGGTTGCTCCGACCCACTTGTTGGCCGACGCCAGCGCCAGGACCTCCACGCTGTAAGTGCCCGTCGGGGTGCTTTTGCCTGCGCTCGCGGCGAGCACGCTTTCGGTGCCCGACCGGACCGAGCGGGTGTCGAACGCGTCGGGCGCCTTGAGCGCCTTCAGCGCGCCTTCCAGTGCGTTGAAGGCGGACTTGACCGTTCCCAGCGCCGACAGCTTGAACTTGGCACCGCTCTCGATACGGTTGAGGCTTGCGTCCGCAGGCGCACGATCGGCCGCCACCAGCTGTTTCACCATGCCGGTGATGTCCAGTCCGGTGCCGATGCCGCCGTAGCCGAGCGAATAATCTGCCATTGCCAATCTCCGAAAGCCCGAAAGCGGGGTGGGAGGCCCTGGAACGCACGGCGATCGCCATGGCGTCCGGACCCTGCGTCAAGTAACGGCCTGCGCCGCGCGATCTTTAGTGCAGCCCGCATTTCTCCGTCTCCCGCCGCCGCGGATGCCTCCGCGATCGGCGAGAAATGCGGGCCGTCGCGCCGGCTCTGCAATGTCCGTGCCGGCGAGGGCCGGGCAGGGAAGGAAAAGCGCCAGACAATCGGCGGCGCCGGCGAAGCTGCGGGCGCGAAAGGCAACGCCAGCTGCCCGACGTAGCGATGGCTTTGAAGCAGCGGCGATCCACCGGCGTCCTCGCGGCGCGTCATCGCGACCGCTCCATCCTTGGCGCCGCGCACTAAAAAACCCTCTTCCGCTGCCGGAAGAGGGTCGGGTACTGCCAAACGGAGGGAGACGAATCCGTCCGTGACGACAGGGAAAGGCAAAAGCGTCGCGAGTGCGGC
>DATHAV010000019.1:0-2654 GCA_035296505.1 Pseudoxanthomonas sp. | reverse complement strand
TCATGTTCATCGGCAACCTGGATCGCCGCGGCGCGCTGCTGGACGCCTACCGTGCCGGCGACGTCTTCGTGTTCGCCTCGCCGACCGAAACCCAGGGACTGGTGCTGACCGAGGCGATGGCGCTGGGCGTGCCGGTCGTGTCGACCGCGGTGATGGGCACCGCGGCGGTCCTGCAGGATGCCCGCAGCGCGGTGGTGAGCGCGGAAGACGTGGAAGAGTTCGCGACGCACGTGGCCGCGCTGCTGCGCGATCCGGCCCGGCGCGCGGCGCTGTCGGCCGCCGGGCCGCTGGACGCGCGCGCATGGAGCAGCGAAACGCTGATGGAGCCGGTGATCGCCCTATACCAGCGGCTCGCCGCCGAGGGCGGCGACACCCGTGCGCCGGGACAGGCGAGAGCCAGTTCGTCGGCCTGATGCCTTGCATGGCTTGGCCTGTGCATGCGGCGGCGAGCCGCTGGAGCCGCGGAAGTACACCTCCCGCCGCCCTTGCCAAGGTCCGCGCGCCGAGCATTGGCTTAAGCCTTTCGGCTCCTGCCGCCCGGCACCATAGCCATCCGCCGTGTTCGCGATGTTTCGGCAGTAACCCAGGATGACAAGCTCGTGTCCAACAGGAGCAAGCGGATGAGCCAGCCGTTTGATATCGCACGCAGCGGCCGGAGATGACGATACGCATCCAAAAAGGATCTAACTTGAATTGTTTATCCTTTCAATCAAAACAGCGAGTACATGAGTCGAACATTTAAATATCTTGCTGGTGGAAAAAGTTGAGCGAACCAGACCATTTTGTAGAGATGGTGGATGCAACTAGAGCCGGTCTCGCTCTCGACCATTTCCTTTTGCCGCAGCAAAAAGGGCGAAGCCGACCGGCTTCGCCCCTGGTCCGGCCTCGCCTGCGCCGGTTTACTTGCTCTTCTTCTTTTCCTGCTTGTCGGCGCGCTTTTCCTTCAAGGATTTCGCAGGCGCCTTTTTCTCGCTCTTCTTCTGGTCCATACCCTTGCTCATGTCACCCTCTGCTGGCTTGCCTGTGGCTGGGACGCGCTGCGCCGGAACTGGCTCGCGCGGACGCTAGTGTTCTGGAGCCGCCCCGCCGGCGTCAATCCACCCCCCGCACCGGCAGGCGGCGTCAGAAGCGCTCGTTCAGCGGCAGGTAGCGCCATTGGCCGACCGGCATCTTGGCCAGCGGAATCCGTCCGATGCGGATGCGGCGGATCGCGGTCGCCCGCAGGCCGACCTGGGCGCACATGTCGCGGATCTGTCCGGGGCGCACCGCCTTGATCGCGAACCGCAGCCGGTCCTCGTTCTGCCAGCTGACCTTGGCGCGGGGCAGGGCGCGGCCCCGGTACAGCATGCCGTCGCACAATTTCGATACTCCATAAGGCGCCAGTTCGCCGACCACATCGACGATGTACTCCTGCTCGATGGCGTCGGCGTCTTCGCTCAGGCGCCGCCGCACGCGCCCGTCCTGGCTCAGCACCACCAGCCCGCTGGCGTCGTCGTCCAAGGGCATCAGCGGCATCAGGCGCACGAAATGGCGCTTGAGCACGCGCACCTGCGGGTCGTCCGGGTCGGCCCGCGTCGCCGGGGTGGCCAGCCGGGCGCAGCTTTCGAAGGGCGCACCGGCCGGCTTGTGCAGCAGCAGGGTGGCGGGTTCGGCGACGGTGAGATCGGCCTCCGGGTGGATTTCGACCACCTGGTCGATGATCGGACGCTGGGGCGCGTCGACCACCTCGCCGTCGACCATGACCCAGCCGCCCTGGATGTACTGGTCGGCCTCGCGGCGGGAACAGCCGGCCAGTTCGGCGACACGTCTGGCGAGGCGGACGGGGGCTGGCATCGCGGCGTCCATCGGAGAAGGCGGCCATTGTAGTCGCCGGATACCGGCGGCCGGGGCCGTGTTTTCCCGGCGCCGCCCCCGGGCAGGCACAATGGCGGCCCCCAAAACCGACACCTCCATGGAATGAAGACTCCGCAAGGCCTGCTGGCGTTGATCGACGACGGCGTCATCGACGAGGTGATGCGTCCGCTCAAGAGCGGCAAGGAGGCGGCCGTCTACGTGGTCCGCAGCGGCGATGACGTGCGCTGCGCCAAGGTCTACAAGGACATGGCCCAGCGCAGTTTCCAGAAGCGCGCCCAGTACCAGGAAGGCCGGCAGGTGCGCGGCAGCCGGCAGGCGCGCGCCATCGGCAAGGCCAGCAACTACGGGCGCAAGCAGCAGGAAATGGCCTGGAAGAACACCGAGGTCGACGCCCTGTACCGGCTGGCCGACGCCGGCGTGCGCGTGCCCGCGCCGTACGGCTACTACCACGGCGTGCTGGTCATGGAGCTGGTGACCGACGCCGACGGTTACTCCGCTCCGCGCCTGGGCGAGGTCGACCTGACGCCGGAACAGGCGCGCGAGTACCACGCCTTCCTGGTGCGCCAGGTGGTGCGCATGCTGTGCATCGGCCTGATCCACGGCGACCTGTCGGTCTACAACGTGCTGCTGGGCGCCGAGGGCCCGGTGGTGATCGATTTCCCGCAGGTGGTCAGCGCCGGCGGCAACAACGCCGCGCGCGCCATGCTGCTGCGCGACGTCAACAATCTCACCGCCAGCCTGGGCGCCTACGCACCCGAGCTGCTGGACACCTGGTACGGCGAGGAGATGTGGGCGCTGTA
>DATHAV010000018.1:0-3707 GCA_035296505.1 Pseudoxanthomonas sp. | reverse complement strand
GTCGCCCAGGCCGACGCGGGCCAGCAGCGGCTCGCGCGCTTCGTCGAACAGGCCGCCGTTGTAGGCCGGCAGGCCGAGCCCGCTGTCGCCGCCGGCGATTGCCCGGAACAGGCCGCGCAGGTGCTGCCAGTAGCGGTCTATGTTCGCGGAGAACACATCGCCCTGGTCGCGGCGGCGGGCGATATCGTCGCGGACGCGGCGCAATGAATAGTCGTCGTAGCGGGCATCGCGCACCGGCAGCAAATTGCGGTCTTCGGCGTACAGCACGAACAGCAGCCTGTACAGGAGGGTCAGCGCGGCCCGCTTTAGCTGTTCGCGATAATCGCGCGAGTGCGGATCGCGCTGTGGGTCGGCCGCCGACAACGCCAGGATCAGCTGCGGGAACACCTCATCGAACACGCGTCGTCCCAGGGAGTTGGAGACGCGACTTTCCCAGTGGCGGCTCTCATCGAGCGCGATGCGGTGGAAGCTGCGCCCCTCACTGTCATTGGGCTGGGGCAGAAACGCCGGCGCCCGGAACAACAGGTAGAACACCATGAGCGCATGCGCCGCGTCGCCGATCGGAGCGGCCAGCAGGTCCGCGCTAAGCCTTGTGACTCCCAGCAGGTGGGCGAGGTCGATCTCGACGAACTCTTCCGAACGCGAGCGCGCGCCCTGCCAGTACAGCCGCCATTGGCGGCCGTTGGTGAGCAAGCCCCACATCACCGCGCGGTCGGAGGCGATTTCGGCCTGCGACAGATAGCGCAGCATCTGGCTGGACGGGGTATCGATCTCCAGTCGGTTGCCTGTGTTGCCGCGGTCCAGCGGACGCAGCCAGCGCTTGCTTTCGACGATGGCGGTGCCGTGACGGAAACGGCGGTCTGGGCGTGGCTCCTCGAGCGCCGCCTGGCGTGCTTCGGCGCTAGCAAAAAGAAGCGCGTCAGGCACATCGGCGCGGCCGCGGGCATTGGTCTGCTGCTGCGGCAGCAGATGCCAACCGAGTGCCTGCAGCACCGGCATGATCAACTCCGCTTCGGTCTGGGCCTCGTTGAGCTGGGTGTCGCCGCCGACCCCCGAGTAGATGCGCTGCAG
This sequence comes from Pseudoxanthomonas sp., assembly GCA_035296505.1. Taxonomy (GTDB): domain Bacteria; phylum Pseudomonadota; class Gammaproteobacteria; order Xanthomonadales; family Xanthomonadaceae; genus Pseudoxanthomonas_A. Next base: position 2,636 of record DATHAV010000018.1, on the reverse strand, counting down.
TCGCTCGATGAAGGCACCGCGCTGCATGGCATCGAGGGTGAGCCAGGCAGCGCTGTCGCGGATCCCCTGGTCGAGGAAGTCCTGGGTAAACAAGGATCCGTGCATGAACGACCGACTGATAAGAGCTGCATGATGTTACATCGCGCAGGCGAAGGCGATGCGGCAGTGGGCGCGGGGACACGCGAAGGCGGTAGGCAGCTGCAGCAGCGCCTGGAAAGAAATTTGGATCGGCAAATGGTTGCTCCACGAACAAAACGGGCCGCTTGCGCGGCCCAGTTCTACATCGTCTTTCTTAAAGTAAGGTCGATCTTTATCTCAACCCACCAGCCTCGCGCAGCTGCTCGGCCTTGTCGGTCTTCTCCCACGAGAAGGCGGTGGCGTTCTGGGTGTTGCCGGCGCCGTCGGTGTAGCTGAACGCCTTCGGCTTGCGGCCGAAGTGGCCGTAGGCGGCGGTCTGCTGGTACATCGGGTGGATCAGGTCGAGCATCTGCAGGATGCCGTAGGGGCGCAGGTCGAAATGCCGGCGGATCAGCTTCTCGATCCTGTCGTCGTCGATCCTGCCGGTGCCGAAGGTGGTGACCGAGATCGACGTCGGCTGGGCCACGCCGATGGCGTAGGACACCTGCACTTCGCAGCGGTCGGCCAGGCCGGCGGCCACCACGTTCTTGGCCACGTAGCGCGCGGCGTAGGCGGCCGAGCGGTCGACCTTGGACGGGTCCTTGCCGGAGAACGCGCCGCCGCCGTGGCGGGCCCAGCCGCCGTAGGTGTCGACGATGATCTTGCGCCCGGTCAGGCCGCAGTCGCCCACCGGTCCGCCGATCACGAACTTGCCGGTCGGGTTGATGTGGAACTGGGTGCCCTTGTGCAGCCACTTGGCCGGCAGCACCGGCTTGAGGATGGTCTCGCGCACGGCCTCGACCAGGTCCTTCTGCCGGATGTCAGGATCGTGCTGGGTCGACAGCACCACCGCGTCGATGGCCACCGCCTTGCCGTCCTCGTAGCGCAGGGTGACCTGGCTCTTGGCGTCGGGGCGCAGCCACGGCAGCGGCGACTTCTTCTGCTTGCGCACCTTGGCCTGCTGTTCGACCAGGCGGTGCGACAGATGGATCGCGGCCGGCATGTGGCTGTCGGTCTCGTTGGTGGCGTAGCCGAACATCAGGCCCTGGTCGCCGGCGCCCTGTTCCTCGGGCTTCTTGCGGTCCACGCCCTGGTTGATGTCCGGCGACTGCTTGCCGATCAGGTTGAGCACGCCGCAGGTGGCGCCGTCGAAGCCGACGTCGGACGAGTCGTAGCCGATGTCCAGGATCACCCGGCGGGTCAGCGCCTCCAGGTCGATCCACGCGCTGGTGGTGATCTCGCCGGCGACGATGGCCACGCCCGTCTTCACCATGGTCTCGCACGCCACGCGCGCGCGCTTGTCCTGCTGCAGGATCGCGTCCAGCACGGCGTCGGAAATCTGGTCGGCGATCTTGTCCGGGTGGCCTTCGGACACCGATTCGGAGGTGAAGAGGTAGTTGGACATTGCGGCTTATATCCCTTGATCGAGATGAAAAGATGACCGCGCATGATACACGTGCGGCCTCCCTGCTGCATGTGCGGGCGGGCTGGCTGGCGGAAGGTCAAGCGGCCTGCCGTAACGCCGATGCAGTTGAGCCAGACGCCGTTGCAGCGCCCGCTCCAGCAGTAGTTGGCAAGCCACCGTGATCGTGGGCCGGCGAGGATGCACGTGCAGATGTCCGAGAAGCGCCTGGCGGCGCGCCGTCCGTCCGGTCCGGAACATTGACGGCCGCTGGTGCGCGGGTTCAGGGCGCTGGTCACGGCAGCGCGAACCGCAGGCGTTTCGTCATCGCACATGCCTTATGCCTTGGAGCGAAACCCGCATCTTCGGCCGGCTATGATGCCTGCGCATGGATTCCCTCTCCCAGATCGTCCTCGGGGCCGCGGTCGCCGCGGTCGTCGCTCCGGCCCGCCACCGTCGCGCCGCGCTGCTGGCCGGTGCGGCACTCGGCACGCTGCCGGACCTCGACTCGTTCCCGATCATGCTGTTCACCCACGATCCGGTGGCGCTGATGACCCTGCACCGCAGCTTCAGCCATTCGCTGTTGGTGCTGCCGCTGGCCGGCTGGCTGCTGTGGTGGCTGTTCAAGCGCGGGAGCGGACGCGTGGCGCAGGCGCCGCGGCGATGGTTCTGGGCGATCCAGCTGGCCCTGGTCACCCATCCGCTGCTGGATGCCTTCACCGTCTACGGCACCCAGCTGCTGTGGCCGCTTCCCGCGCCGCCGGCGATGTGGTCCAGCGTGTTCATCATCGATCCGCTGTACACGGTATGGCTGCTCATCGCCTGCATCGCCGCCTTCGCGCTGCGCGAGCGCATCGGCGCGCAGCGCGCGTTGCTCGCGGGGCTGGCGCTGAGCACCGCCTACCTGGGCTGGTCGCTGTTGGCCAAGTCGCTGGTCGAGCGCGAGGCCGATCGCGCGCTGGCGTCGATGGGCCTGGCCGATGCGCCGCGGTTCTCGGTACCGACCCCGCTCAACACCGTCCTGTGGCGGGTGGTGGCGATGACGCCCGGCGGGTACGTGGAAGGCTACCGCTCGCTGTGGGCGGACCAAGGATCCATGCGCTTCACCGGCCATTCG
>DATHAV010000017.1:0-3733 GCA_035296505.1 Pseudoxanthomonas sp. | reverse complement strand
AAGAGGCGATCGAGGTGGCCACCGCGCCCACGGTGGGGATCGGCGGCGGCGCCGGCTCGACCGCGGTGCTGGACGCCAGTGGCTACGTGGTGGCGCGCCGCATGGCCACGGTGTCGTCCAAGATCACCGGCAAGGTCCAGGAAGTGCTGATCGAGGAAGGCCAGCGGGTGGAGGAAGGCCAGGTCATGGCCACGCTGGATCCGGTCGACGCCGCCGCGCAGCAGCGCCTGTCCGCCTCGCAACTGCAGGCCGTACGCAGCCAGCTGGGCAGCGTGCGCGCCCAGCTGCAGGAAGCCGAAGCCAACGCCGCGCGACTCGGCACACTGACCAGGCAGCAGCTGGTGTCGCGCGCGCAGTACGAACAGGCGGTGGCCCAGCGCGACGCGCTGCGCGCGCAGCTGGCCAGCGCCCAGCGCAACGTGCAGGTGGCGCAGAACCAGGTCGCCATCGCCGGCAACGGCGTGGACAACACCGTGGTGCGCGCGCCGTTCGCCGGCGTGGTGGTCGCTAAGGCGGCGCAGCCGGGCGAGATCGTGTCGCCGCTGTCGGCCGGCGGCGGCTTCACCCGCACCGGCATCGGCACCATCGTCGACATGGATTCGCTGGAAGTGGAGGTGGAGGTCGGCGAAGCCTTCATCGGCCGCGTGCAGCCCAGGATGCCGATCCAGGCCACGCTCAACGCCTACCAGGACTGGAAGATCCCCGGCGAGGTGATCGCCATCATCCCCACCGCCGACCGCAGCAAGGCCACGGTCAAGGTGCGCGTGGCGCTCGACGCGAAGGACCCGCGCATCGTCCCCGACATGGGCGTGCGCGTGAGCTTCCTGGAAAAACCCAGGCCCGCCACCGCCAGCGGCGAGAACCAGGGCGTGCGCGTACCGGCCGCGGCGATCGTCGAGCGCGGCGGCGCCAGCGTCGCCTTCGTGGTCGGCGCCGACGACACCGTCGAGCGGCGCAGCCTCACCCTGGGCCGCGCGCTGGCCGACGACCGCCAGGTGCTGAAAGGCCTGGCCGCCGGCGAAACCGTGGTCCTGGATCCACCCGCCGAACTGGAGGACGGGGCGAAGGTGAAGCTGGCCGAGGCGGCGGCGGATGAGTGATGCGGCTGCTTGTTGTTTGCGACACCATGAAGCAATCGCCGCAAGAGGAACTTGAGGATTTTTGCCGCTGCAACTGATGTTCCGTAGCACCCAGTACGTCATCCCAGCGGATGCCGGAATCCAACTCGAAGATGGTGGATGGATGGATCAGGCGCTCGCCGGGACGGATGAGGGTTGCTGGTGGTTGGGTGGTTGGCTTCCGCCGTTGCTCTTGCTCTGGACACCACCAGTCCCGTGAGGCGCGGCAAGCGGGGCAGGTAAAACCTCACAGAGGCGGCGCACATGGATGTGCGACGTTTCCGTAGGCGCAGGATGCGCCTTACGGAAATTCCTGCTCCGCTTGCGGACCCGGCGGCTCCATCGCCGGGCGCGCCGCAGGGTGTGTTTCTTTGGTTACTTTCTTTGCACAAGCAAAGAAAGTGACTCGCGCAAAGCGCGAAATGCTTTTTAGTTTTTCGTGGAGACAAGCGAGCAGCGCACAAGAGCAACCCCTTCCTTCGCTGCGCGCAAGGGAGGAGGCCAAAGCAAAGCAGGATCAGAGGCATCTGAGGATCACGATGGATACCGCCACTCCGGCGGTCGAAGCACACCTCCGGCATTGGCCGGAATGACGAAACAAACATTCCAACCGAGTTGAAGGAAACTCCCATGTCCCCACTGGTCTCCATCCGCAACCTCACCAAGACCTACCGTCGCGGCCCCGAGCAAGTCCAGGTCCTGCACGGCATCGACCTGGACATCCCGCGCGGCGACTTCGTGGCGCTGATGGGGCCGTCCGGGTCGGGCAAGACCACCCTGCTCAACCTGATCGGCGGGCTGGATACGCCCAGCGGCGGGGAGATCGACATCGAAGGCCAGCGCATCGACATCTTCAGCGACGGCCAGCTGGCGCACTGGCGCAGCACCCATGTCGGGTTCGTGTTCCAGTTCTACAACCTGATGCCCACGCTGACCGCGCAGAAGAACGTCGAACTGCCCCTGCTTCTGACCAACCTCGGCGGCGCGCAGCGCAGGCGCAACGCCGAGATCGCGCTGCAGCTGGTGGGCCTGGCCGACCGCAAGGCGCACCGTCCCAACGAACTTTCCGGCGGACAGCAGCAGCGCGTGGCGATCGCCCGCGCGATCGTCTCCGACCCCACGTTCCTGATCTGCGACGAACCCACCGGCGACCTGGACCGGCAGTCGGCCGAGGAGGTGCTGGGCCTGCTGCAGCTGCTCAACCGCGAGCACGGCAAGACCATCATCATGGTCACCCACGACCCCAAGGCCGCCGACTACGCCACCCACACCATCCACCTGGACAAGGGCGAACTGGCGGCGACGCCGACCGCGCACTGACCGAGGCCAGCATGAAATATCTCTCACTGATCTGGGCCGCGCTGTTCCGCAGCAAGACCCGCACGTTCCTGACCCTGCTCTCGGTCGTCGCCGCCTTCCTGCTGTTCGGCCTGCTGGATTCGGTGCGGGTGGCGTTCAACTCGGGCGCCAGCGTGGCCGGCGCCAACCGGCTGATCGTGGCCTCGCGGCTGTCGCTCACGCAGATGCTGCCCTACGGCCTGCTGCAGCAGATCGAATCCACGCCCGGGGTGCAGAAGACCGCCTACGCCGCATGGTTCGGCGGCATCTACCGGGACCCGAAGAACTTCTTTCCCAACTTCTCGGTCAGCCCCAACTACTTCGAGATGTACCCCGAATTCGTGGTCGAGCCGGCGCAGCTGGAGGCGTGGAAGAACGACCGCACCGGCGCCATCGTCGGCGCGTCGCTGGCCAGGCGCCACGGCTGGAAGGTCGGCGACACCATCCCGCTGCAGGCCACCATCTTCCCGCAGAAGGACGGCAGCAACGCCTGGCCGCTCAAGCTCAGCGGCACCTTCGAGGTGGCCGACAGCAAGCGCAAGGGCGAGGAGAACCAGCTGGTGTTCCACTGGGAGTATTTCGACGAGGCCAACCAGTACGTCAACGGTCGGGTCGGCTGGTACATCGTCAAGCTGGGCAACGCCAACCAGGCCACCCGCGTGGCCAAGGCCATCGACGCCATCTCCCAGAATTCGGCCAACGAGACCAAGAGCCAGACCGAACAGGCGTTCCAGCAGTCCTTCGCCCGGCAGCTGGGCGACATCGGGCTGATCGTCACCGCGATCATGGGCGCGGTGTTCTTCACCCTGCTGCTGCTCACCGGCAACACCATGTCGCAGGCGGTGCGCGAGCGCATTCCCGAGCTGGCGGTGCTCAAGACCCTGGGCTTCACCAACCGCGCGGTGCTGGTCCTGGTGCTGGTGGAGTCGGTGCTGCTGATCGTGCTGGGCGGGGCGATCGGCATGGGCATCGCCGCGCTGCTGATCCCAATAATCAGCGCGATGAGCGGCGGCATGATCGCCCTGGGCGGGATTTCGGCCGAAACCTGTGCAATCGGGCTGGGACTGATGCTCGCCATCGGCCTCGTGGTCGGCGCGCCGCCGGCGATGCGCGCGATGCGGCTGAAGATCGTCGACGCGCTGGCCGGGCGCTAGGAGAAGGTCATGAAGAAGAAGCAATGGTTGTGGAATCTGGTCTCGCTGCTGGCGCTGGTCGCCGGGCTGGTGGCCTGGATCTTCCTGCCCTGGTACGGCGTGCTGGCATTGGCGGTGGTCACG
>DATHAV010000016.1:0-2441 GCA_035296505.1 Pseudoxanthomonas sp. | reverse complement strand
TGGTGCTGCTGTCCGTCGGCTCCGGGGCGCTTGGGCTGCGGCAGTGGACGCCCCTGCAGGCCAGCGATGCATGGACCATCGCCGGTGTCGGACTATCGGGCTCTCTTGCGCAGGTCGGGCTGACCGAAGCCTTCCGCCGCGGTGAGGCCTCGTTGATCGCGCCATTGGAATATACGGCGCTGGTGTGGGCGGTGGGTCTGGACGTGGCGCTGTGGGGCGTGCTGCCGGATGCCGCGACCTGGACCGGTGCCGGCATCATCGTCGCCAGCGGCCTTTACCTGCTGCGTCGCGAAAGGATTCCGCTGCAGGCCGAGCATCCTTAGATGCCGCTGCTGATCATTCCGCTGGTGATCCTGGCGGTGCTGGCGCTGTGGCTGTTGCTGCTGCCGATCGCGCTGTGGCAGCGCTATCGCGCGGGCCGCGCACGGCGGCGCGCATGGCCATGGGTGGTGGGCCTCAATGCGGTGCTGCTGCCGCTCTCGGCGGCGGTGTTGCTGGTCGGAATGGCGGTGACCGGAATGTGGTGGCCTGGCGCACTGGCGTATGCCTCGGCCGGCGTGGCCGCGGGCCTGCTGACCGGCCTGCTCGGCCTGGCGCTGGCGCGCTTCGAATCCACGCCGCAGGGACTGTTCTACACGCCCAACGCGTGGCTGGTGCTGGCGCTGACCCTGCTGGTGGCGGCGCGCATCGCCATGAGCGCGGTGGAACTGTGGCGCTACTGGCGGGGTGGCGAAGCGCTGGCGCTGCTGCCGGTGCTGGACCATGCCACGCTGTTTTCGGTCGCAGGGCTGCTGATCGGCTATTACCTGGCGTTCAACTGGGGGCTGCGGCGCAGGCTGCGCCGGGCGGGTCCGGCGCGCTAGAACTCTTCGGCGATCTCCACCACCATCTCGGTTTCCTCCGCCACGCGCTCGGCCACTGCGTACACGCGGCGCACGCCTTCGTCGTTGGGCGCTTCGACCTCGATATGGTGCAGGCCGGCCGACTGGTCGTCGGGCAGTCCCGCCGAGCTCGAGTCCTCGTCGTCCATGTGCGGCATCAGGTCGGCCACTTCCTCCACCCGTTCGATGCCTTCGATGGCTTCCAGGGCGTGGATGAGCTGGGCGGTCTTGTCGTCGCTGCCGGTGACGCGGAGCATGACGGTGGGCATCGGGAAGTTCCTAATAGGGCGATGGCGGCAACGCTAGCCGTGGCGACGCTAAGGGCAGGTGAGCGGCAAGCGTGCGCGGATCGAAGAAATTCGCAGGCGAAAAGGGCAGGCCTGAAGCGCCTGCCCTTGTGTTGCCTTGGCTCACTCGTGCCGTCCGGCGGCTGCAAGCCGCGCGAAGCATCAGAAGCGGACGCCGACGCCGACCGTCCACGGATCGATATCGAGCGTGGTGTCGGTGGCGTTGCCGCCACGTTGAGCTCGGTTTCGCTCTTCATGCAGCGCACGTCGGTGCGTGCGAACCAGCGCTCGTTGATGTTGAAGTCGACGCCGGCCGTGGCGATCGGGTCCTTGGCCGTGCTCAGGCTGGTGTACGGACCGCCTCCGCTGATGTCCTCGTTGTTGAAGTTGGACTCGAAGTAACCCAGGCCCACGAACGGTCGGATGACGCTGTCGCCGCTGCCGAAGTGGTACTGGCCGCTGATGGCGATCGGCTGCTGGTCGACGGTGCCGATCTTGCCCTGGTCGCCGCGGACGCGGTGGTTGAACTTGTCGACAGCGCCCCACAGTTCGAGCGCGATGTTGTCGTTGATGTACCAGCTGGCGCTCAGCGTGGTGGCGGTCGTGCCAGCCACATCCAGGCGCGAGCCGGGCAATGGATCCGAATCCGGCTCCATCAGGGCGCCGCCGCCGACGATGGCGATTCGCTTGCCTGCGGCCGTGCCGGTGGTGGTGTCCTGGGCGAACGCGGAAGGCGCGAACGCGATTGCCAAAGCAGGGCGATGCCGAGTGGACGAAGTGCGGTCATGGGTGCTCCTTGTCGTGTTTTTATGCAGCCCGAGGGGAGGGCGCGCGCACCCTATCGATCGCCGCATGAACCGGAACCGGCGCACATGTACATGGCGCCGATAAACTTCATGTCTGCTTCACCAACGTGTTCATATTGCGCTGATTGATTTTGATTGGAATTGTTTTTCACGCTTTTTTATGAATCGCGAACTGGTAGGGATGCCGTAGGTGTCTTAGATGAGGTCTTGTGCATGCTCTGCGGCGATTCCAGTCGGTACATGGCTCAAAAATTTGTCCACGATCCCATGCGCTCCGCGGCGCGGCTTGAGTCATGGCAGGGCGCAAGCACACCTGCTGCGCGTGGTCCGGAGGGTAATTGACCGAGTACGGCAAGACCGTTCATCAGACACGCATGGGCATCGGCATTGGCTTTCGCTCGCCATGTATGGTGCTCGTGAAACCGCGTAAAACGAACACCACGCGGTAGCGTGGCTATTGGGTTCGT
>DATHAV010000015.1:0-3256 GCA_035296505.1 Pseudoxanthomonas sp. | reverse complement strand
TGGACCGTCACGGGTTGCCGCTGTCGGTCAGCACGCATGCGGCGAGCCATCACGAGGTGACGCGGGTGCAGTTGAGTTTCGAGTTCTACCTGCTGGAAGCCAAGCCCGAACACCTGATCGGCGATCGGGCGTACGACAGCGACGGGCTGACGCGGCGCTGGCCGAGGAAGGGGTGAACCTGATCTCGCCGCATCGCAAAAACCGGAAGAAGCGCAAGACTCAGGACGGGCGCCAGCTACGCCGCTACGCGCGCCGCTGGTGGGTGGAGCGGTTCTTTGCCTGGATGCAGTGGAAGCGCCGCCTGCTCACGCGCTGGGAGTTCTACGCCGAGAACTTCCTGGGCTTCGTGCAGCTCGCCGCCATGACCGTACTGCTCAGGCGAATTTGAGATAGGTTCTAATCCCAACAGCCCCGCCAGCGGCGGCACAAAGGCAGAGTGCACCCAAGGCATAACCCAAAGGCAGCCCTCCTGGCAAATTTGCCTCAAGATATTCTTCCCCAGATGTAAGAGGGAGTAAAGCAGATGCGGTAATTACTAAAAGTACAGCAATAATCATCTTGGACATAATCATATTTCCCGTGGCATACAATCGTGCCGCCTTGATACCTTAGTTAAACTGACTTGCAAAGCAATTGAGATTTTCTTCGACAAAATGGCACCCGTACTGGTACGTGCATGTGCGCTCGTAGCAGGCCGGCGCGGTGTAGTTTTATAGCCAAGTGTAGGCGCTAGGTTGTAGAAGTCTAAAACCTGTCTCAATTGCCTGAGCAATAGAACCCACTGCAGACACCTGCACAGATTCTAGCCTCCGATGCCGCGATAACCGTCACGTATCGGCCGGCGCTTCAGTTTCAGCGCTTCTTGCGCACGTAGAGCACCAGCGCGTGCTCCTCGATCTCGTAGCCATGCTGGGCCGCGATCTTCTTCTGCAGCGCCTCGATCTCTTCGCTGGAGAACTCGATCACCTTGCCGGTGTCCACATCGACCATGTGGTCGTGGTGCTGGCCGCGGTCCAGCTCGTACACCGCCTGCCCGCCCTCGAAGTTGTGCTTTAGCACCAGTCCGGCGGCTTCGAACTGGGTCAGGACGCGGTACACCGTAGCCAGGCCGATTTCGTCGCCGCGACCCAGCAGCTGGCGGTAGATGTCCTCGGCGGTCATATGCCGGGACTTGGCCTGCTCCAGCAGCTCGAGGATGCGCATGCGCGGATGCGTCACCTTGAGGCCGGCCTTGCGTAATTCCTGGGATTCCATGGCGTCTCCGTTCATTGCCGGTTTAGCGCCAGCCCGCTCCGGCGGGGCCGCGACGGGCGCCGGAAGTGTATCATCGGTCGGTCTTTTCCCGCCCCATGCGATGCCCTACCGATGCCTAAATTACTGCTGGTCGCCGCCCTCGCGTTTTTGACTGCCGGCTGCGGCATCCTCTACAAGCAGCCCATCTACCAGGGCAACCTGATCGAGAGCAGCAACGCCGAACAGCTCGCGGTAGGCCAGAGCAAGCAGCAGGTCATCGCCCTGTTGGGAACCCCGTCCATCGCCGATCCGTTCCATGCTCAGCGCTGGGACTACACCGCCAGCCAGCGCACCAATCGCCGCGGCACGACAGAGATCAAGAACCTGACGGTGTTCTTCGCCGGCGACACCGTGGCCAGCTGGGAAGGCGAGTACTTTCCCGAGAACGACGTGCAGCTGGCCCAGGATGTGCGCAAGTTCGGCCCCAATCTGGCGCGCGACAAGAAGAAGAACGCTCGCCGCCGCTGAGCGTCAGCGCGCCGCGCGGCGGCGCCTGGCGTCCTTGGGATCGGCCTGCAGGGGCCTCAGCAGCTCTATTCTGTCCTGTGACCGCAGCGGCGTCTGCGCAGTCGCCTTGACGCCGAAGATCGCATACCCATCGACGGCCTCGCCGTCGGCAAGTGCTGCCGCCGCGACCGCGTCGGCTAGCGTGGCGCGCTCCGGCAGCGTCACCACCACGGCCTCGAAACGCCGTGGCCAGGCCATCACCACCTCCACTTCGATCATGCCTCGCGGGACGGCAGGCGAATAGACCACGCGTGGCGCGCTCAGGCGTCGCCGCGGTCGGCGACGCGGATGAAGTCGTCGACCATGCGGTCGGCCAATCCCTGGAAGCCCAGGGCCATCGCCGGCGCCAGCAGGCGGCTGGCGGGCTCGAACTCCAGCGTCAGCGACACCTTGCAGGCGCATTCGTCCAGCGCGTGGAACTGCCACTCGCCGTGCAGCTTGCGGAACGGGCCATTGACCAGGTTCATGTGGATGTGGTGCGGACGCTCCAGCGTGTTCTCGGTGGTGAACCAGGTGCGCAGCGAACCCAGCCCCAGGTCGAGCCGGGCCACCAGGCGAACGGGCTCCGATTCGCTGATCTGCGCACCACTGCACCAGTCGAAGCGACGGGGGTAGGCGGCGATGTCGTTCACCAGGTCGAACATCCGGGTGTCGGAATGTTCGACTAGGGCGCTGCGGCGGATGGTGGGCATGCGGGAACAGGACTCTTTGGTGCGGGCTCGCTTGATCTCCGGCCTTCGGCGACAATGGGCCGATGGCCAAGAAGCCCGCGAAGGATAAAGCAAAGAGCGGCGGCACGATCGCGCTGAACAAGCGCGCGCGCCACGAATACCAGCTGGAGGAACGCTTCGAGGCGGGCCTGGCGCTGCAGGGCTGGGAGCTGAAGGCGATCCGCGCCGGCCGCGCCAACATCACCGAAAGTTACGCCGTGGTGCGCGACGGCGAGATCTTCCTGTTCGGCGCGCAGATCGCGCCGCTGATACAGGCCTCCACGCACGTGGTCGCCGACGACCGCCGCACCCGCAAGCTGCTGCTGCACAAGCGCGAGATCGAAGGACTGATCGGCAAGGTCGAGCGCGACGGCTATACCCTCGTGCCCACGTCGATGTACTGGAAAGGCAACAAGGTCAAGACCGAGATCGCCCTGGCCAAGGGCAAGCAGACCCACGACAAGCGCGACGCCGCCAAGGACCGCGACTGGGCGCGCGACAAGCAGCGCCTGATGCGCAGGCACAATCGCGACGCCTGAACCCGCCTTGCGCCGTGCTGTCCGAATGCCCGCACGCACTGCCCTGATGATTGGAGCGCACGGCAGGACCGGGTCGCAGCGGCGCGCCCTGCGTGCGTACCAACCGTAATCTCAGGTTTGGGTCAGCATCCGCATCAGGTTCGGAATGCCGTGACCCTGGATGTACGGGTCGCGGCCGATGTCGGTGCAGTTCTCCAGCACGATCCG
>DATHAV010000014.1:0-8883 GCA_035296505.1 Pseudoxanthomonas sp. | reverse complement strand
TAAGGGTTTCGTGTGCGGCCCAGTGCCTCGATTCGCGCCTGCGCCGGCCGCGAATCGAGCAGGGTGTCGAGGTCCGCGGGCAGCCGGCGGCGCCAGTTGGGGTGCTCGTCGCTGGTGCCGGGCACGTTGGGCGCGTCGGTCAGGCCCAGGATGTCCTCCAGCGGCACCACCGCAAGGGCGGCGGGACTGCGCGCGACGTGGGTGATGGCCGCTTCCAGGAACTCGTCGGTGCTGCCGTTCTCGGGACGCGGCGGGATGGGGGCGGAGTGGTGGTTATGGCCGTCGCCGGCGTGCACGGCGTACCAGAGCGCATCGCGGTCCTGCTCGCGCTCGCGCTGCTGGCGCTCGATCTCGTCCTGCGAATCCACCAGGCCCAGCTCGCGCCGTACCTCGATGTCGCGGCCGAGCCACCAGCCGGCGGAGGTGGGAAGATCGTGGGTGGTGGTCATGGCGATCGAGTCGCGGCGCCAGCGCCTCGAGGGCACGAACCCGTGCGCGTCGCGTTCGAACCACAGCACGCTCATGCCCAGCACGCCGTGCGCGGCCAGGGTGTCGCGGAACCCGTCCGGCACCGTGCCGAGGTCCTCGCCGATCACCATGCAGCGATGGCGCCAGGACTCCAGCGCGATCAGGCGCAGCAGGTCCTGCCACGGGTAGGCGAGGTAAGCGCCCTCCAGCGGCGAGGCGCCATCGGGCACCAGCCACAGCCGCATCAGCCCCATCACGTGGTCCAGGCGCACGCCGCCGGCGTGGGCCATGCTGGCGCGCACCAGTTCGATGAAGGCGCTGTAGCCGGTGGCGCGCATGGCGGTGGGCGACAGCGTCGCCAGTCCCCAGGCCTGCCCGCGCATGGCGAGCGGGTCGGGCGGCGCGCCGATCGACACCCCGACCAGGGTTTCGCGCTGGCGCGACCACACGTGGCTGCCGTTGGGGTCGGAGCCTATCGCAAGGTCCGCGATCAAGCCGATGGGCATGCCCGCCTCGCGCGCCTCGCGCTGGGCCTTGGCCAGTCCGCGCGCCGCCAGCCACTGCAGGAACGCGTGGTAGCTCACTTCGTCGGCGTGCGCCTGGGCGAATGCCGCCACCGCATCGCCGCGCGCATCGCGGAATTCCCGCGGCCACTGCCGCCAGCTCCAGATCCCTTCGTGCAGGCAGTGCGCGTGCAGCGCTTCGAAGTGCGCGTGGTCATGGAGCGCGCCGCCGGCGTGCTGCCGGTGCCGGCGCAATTCGTCCGCCAGGTCGGACCGATGCGGCAGTTCGTTCTCGAACAGCCACCGCAGCACCGCCAGGCGGGCGCGGCCGGCGCGCGCCCAGTCGATCAGGCCGGAAGCTTCCTGGCGCGCCACCTCTTCGCCCATGCCCAGCGCTTCGCGCGCCTGTCCCGCTGCCTTGCCGAAGGCTTCGCGCGGGTCGGCGTGCAGCGCATTGAGCAGCAGTCGGCTGGACGGCGAATACGGGCTGCAGTGCGCCGGTTCGGCCGAGAACAGCGCGTGGACCGGACTGACCGCCACCGCCGCCGCGCCGGCGGCGCCGAGACGCGCCGCCAGGTGCCCGAGCGCATCGTAGGTGCCGATGCCGCCGTCGCCGGGCAGGTTGAGTCCGTAGAGCTGCGCCGCGACCGCCCAGGTTCCGCGCCGGGCATCGGCACACAGTTCGGCGGCGCTCACGCAGGCGGGCGGGGCCACGGCGAGCGTGCACTGCTGGTCGCCGAACTGCAGCCGGTGGTAGCCGAGGGTGTCGATGGCAGGCAGCGATATGCGCCCGTCATGCGCTTCGAGACGGCCATCGATGGTCGCCCCGCTTTCCAATGCGATGGCGAATGCGCGACCGGTTTCCTCCAGGTCGACGTCGAGCGGGACGGGCTGGCCGGCGACGGCGGTCACCAGCGGTGGGAGTCGGCGCGCGCGCGCGGAGGCATCCAGGCGCTGAAGGCTTTCGCGAAGTTCGCTTTCGGTATTGCAGGACAGATCGAGCGCGCCGAGCAGGTAGCGCAGGGTGTCGGCACCCACCTCGTGCTCTTGGCCGCAGAAATCGCGCCACCGCAAGGCGATGCCGGCACGCTCGGCCAGTGCGCCGAGCGCATGATCGGGCACACCGGTTATAGGCTTGCCACTCATGGGTTGGCCTCCGTGAGCGATACCATTATCGAACGCCCCGGCATATGGCCACGCGCCATGGCCTCCGCCGCGCCGCCGGGCAATTCGAACAGCGCCTCGGGCAGGGCCGGCGGCGCCGGGATGTCGAGCGCATTACCGCCGAGGTTGACCCATAGCGACAGCTGCGCGCCGTCGCCCATGCGCCAGCGGGCGCATATCGCACCGTCGCCCAGCATCTCGACGCCGAGGGAGCGGGCGCCCTCCAGGCGCGGCACGATCCGTTCGCGGCGGATGCGCAGCAGTCGCTGCACGAACCGACGGTGCGCCGCGCCCTCGGCGCTCGACGCCTGATCGAAGTCTGGAATCGAGGCCTCGAAGGTCTTGAGGGCATTGGGATCGGGAATGGCCAGGCGCCGCTCCGGATCCTGGAACGCCGGAAAGCGCGCGAACTCCCGCCGGCGTCCCTCACGCACGGCGTCGGCGAGATCGCCGCGGTGGTCGGTGAAGTACAGGAACGGGCGCTTGGAGTTCCATTCCTCACCCATGAACAGCATCGGTATCTGCGGCGCCAGCAGGAGCACGGCGGTGGCGACACGCAGCGCATCGGCGTCGGCGAGCGTCGACAGCCGGTCGCCCAGCGCGCGGTTGCCGACCTGGTCGTGGTTCTGCAGGCAGTTGACGAACGCGGTCGGCGGCAGATGCGCGCTCGGCTGGCCGCGGTGCTCGCCGTCGCGGTAGGTGCAGGCCTGGCCCTGGTACACGAAGCCCTCGCCAAGCCAGCGCGCCAGTCCGGCGTTGGGATCGCCGGAGTAGTCGGCGTAATAGGCGTCGTCCTCGCCGGTCAGCAGCACGTGCAGCACGTGGTGGGCATCGTCGTTCCATTGCGCATCGAAGCCCGGCAGTTCCGTTTGCTCCAGCAGTCCGGCGTCGTTGTGTTCGTTTTCCAGCACCAGATGCACGTGCCGGCCTGGTTCGACCGTGGCGCGCACGGTGCGGGCCAGCTCCAGCAGCCAGTCGCGCTCGCTGATCGCGTGCACCGCGTCCAGGCGCAGGCCGTCGAAGCGGTATTCCATCAACCAGTACAGGGCGTTGTGGGTGAAGAAGTCGCGCACCTGCGGGCGCCGGAAATCGATCGACGAGCCCCACGGCGTTTCCAGGTCGTCGCGGAAGAACGGTGCGGCCAGCCGCGGCATGACGTTGCCGTCGGGACCGAAGTGGTTGTACACCACGTCCAGCATCACCATCAGGCTCAGGCCATGGGCGGCGTCGATCATGGCCTTGAGTTCGTCGGGGCTGCCGTAGCAGGCGGCCGGCGCATACGGCAGGACGCCGTCGTAGCCCCAGTTGCGGGTGCCGGGGAACTGCGCGATCGGCATCAGCTGGATCGCGGTCACGCCGAGGTCGGCCAGCTCCGGCAGGCGCGCCCGGATGCCGGCGAAGCCGCCGAAGGCGCCGGCGTGGAGTTCGTACGCCACCGCCTCCGTCCACGGGCGGCCTCTCCACTGCGGGTGCTGCCACCGGTACGCGGCGGCATCCACGATCACGCTGGGGCCGTCCGCGCCGCCGTCCTGCGCGCGCGACGCGGGGTCGGCCAGGGCGCTGCCGTCGTCCACGACGTAGCGATAGCGGGCGCCGGCGCCGCAGGCCACGGCGCCTTCGAAGAAGCCATCGGCACCGGCGGCGAGCAAGGTGCTGGAGCCGCCTTCGAGCTGCACCGCGAGCGAGCGGCAGCTCGGCGCCCAGACCCGGAAGCGGGTGTGGGTGCCTTCGATCTGGGCGCCGAAAGGGAGGCGATGCGCGAAGTTCATGGCAGCACCGTCTGCGCCAGGCGCGCGATCAGCAGGCGCACGCTGTGCGCGCCGACCCTGACCGGTCCGTCGCGGTTGTCCACCCACTGGTCCAGGGCCTCGGGGTCCGCCGTGTCCAGGACCGCCAGCCAGGGGAGCGGCGGGTCGGGCAGCACGAAGTCCCGGTCCTCGCGGCTGCCGTTGATCAGCACCAGGCTCACTTCCATGCGCCCCTCCTCGAGGCCGGCGCGCCGCACCGTCAGCAGCCGGCCCTGCGGGTCGTCCCAGGCGGCGCTGTCCATCGGCGTGCCGGTCTCGTCGAACCAGGCGATGTCGGCCAGATCGGGAAGCGGCTCGTGGTCGCCGTGCATGAAGCGCCGGCCGCGCAGGGTGAAGTGGGTGTTGCGCAGCCCGATCAGGCGGGAGGTGAAGGCCAGCAGCTCGCGCGAGCGCCGGGTCTTCAGCATCGACCAGTCGAACCACGAGATCTCGTTGTCCTGGCAGTACGCGTTGTTGTTGCCGCGCTGGGTGCGCCCGAACTCGTCGCCGCCGAGCAGCATCGGCGTGCCGTGCGACAGCATCAGCGTGGCCAGCATCGCCCGCTGGATGCGCGCGCGCTGGTCCAGGATCGCCGCATCGTCGGTCTCGCCCTCGACGCCCCAGTTGCAGCTGGCGTTGTCGTCGTGGCCGTCGCGATTGTTTTCGCCGTTGGCCTCGTTGTGCTTGTGGTTGTAGCTGACCAGGTCGTGCAGGGTGAAGCCGTCGTGCGCGGTGACGAAATTCACCGACGCCGAGGGCTGGCGCGCGCCCCAGTCGAACATGTCGGCCGAGGCCTGCAGGCCGCGCGCGAGCGCGCCGCGCTGGCCTTCCTCGCCGCGCCAGAAGCGGCGCGTGTCGTCGCGGAAGCGGCCGTTCCATTCGGCGAAGCCCGGCGGATGCTTGCCCAGCTGATAGCCGCCGGGCCCGAGGTCCCAAGGCTCGGAAATCAGCTTGATCGGCGCCAGCAGCGGATCCTGGCGCATGGCGTCGAACAGCCCGCAGTTCGGATCGAACCCGTGCGCCTCGCGTCCCAGCGCCACGCCCAGATCGAAGCGGAAACCGTCGATATGGAACTCCTCCACCCAGTAGCGCAGCGAATCCATGATCATCTGGATCACTCTGGGATGGGCGGTGTTGACGGTGTTGCCGCAGCCGGTGTCGTCGATGCAGTGCCGCGGGTTGTCCGGCAGCAGGCGGTAGTAGCTGGCGTTGTCCAGGCCGCGGAAGGACAGCGTCGGGCCGAGTTCGTTGCCCTCGCAGGTGTGGTTGTAGACCACGTCCATGATGATCTCGATGCCGGCCTGGTGGAGGTTCTGCACCGCGCGGCGGATTTCGTGCAGGTTCTGCTCGAGCAGGTAGCCGGGCTCGGGCGCGAAGTACGCCAGCGTGTTGTAGCCCCAGTAGTTGCGCAGCTTCATCTCGGTCAGCCGCCGGTCCTGCACGAAGGCCTGGATCGGCAGCAGCTCGATGGTGGTGATGCCCAGGCGCAGCAGATGGTCGACCAGGCGCGGGTCGGCGAGCGCGGCGAAGGTGCCGCGCTCGTTGGGGCGCACGTGCTCCAGGCGCTCGGTGAGGCCGCGCAGGTGCGCCTCGTAGATGACGGTGCGGTTCCAGGGCACGTGGGGGTGCTGCACGCCGCGCCACTGGAAGCGATCGTCCACCACCACCGACTTGGGCACCGCCGCGGCGCTGTCGCGGCGGTCGAACGACAGGTCCGCCCTGGGCGAATTGATGCGGTAGCCGTGCAGCGCGTCGGTCCAGCGCACCTGGCCGTGCAGCATTCGCGCGTAGGGATCGACCAGCAGCTTGTACGGGTTGAAGCGGTGGCCCTGCTCGGGCTCGTAGCGGCCGTGGGCGCGGTAGCCGTACAACTGGCCGCCGTGCACGTAAGGCAGGTAGCCATGCCAGACGCCGTCGGTGCATTCGGGCAGCATGTAGCGCGCGATCTGACGCTTGCCGGTGGGTTCGAACAGGCACAGCTCGATCTGCGACGCATTGTCGGAAAACACGGCGAAGTTGGTGCCGGTGCCGTCGGCATTGGCGCCGAGCGGGTAGGGCCTGCCGTTTTCGATATGTCCGGGGAGCGTGGGCATCAGTGGGTCTCTGGCATCAATAGGAGCGCCGAGAGCGGCGGCAGCGACAGCGACACGCTGGCTCGCTGGCCGTGGCTCGGCAGGGATTCGGCGACGACCGTGCCGAGGTTGCCCACGCCGCTGCCGCCGTAGACGCCGGCATCGGTGTTGAGCAGCTCGCGCCACGCGCCTTCCACCGGCACGCCGACGCGGTAATGCACATGGCGCTGCGGGGTCAGGTTGAGCACCGCGAGCAGCGGCCGGCCGCCCTGGCGCTCGCGGCGCAGGTAGGCGAAGACGCTGTTGTCGCGGTCGTCGCCGACGATCCATTCGAACGAGGCCGGATCGGCGTCGCCGGCGTGCAGCGCCCGGGTGCCGACGTAGAGCGCATTGAGATCCCGCACCAGCTGCTGGATGCCGCGATGGCCCGGGTCGTCGAGATGCCGCCAGTCGAGCTGCCCGTCGTGGTTCCATTCGCGCTCCTGGCCGAACTCGCAGCCCATGAACAGCAGTTTCTTGCCCGGGTGCGACCACATGAAGGCCAGGTAGGCGCGCAGGTTGGCCAGGCGCTGCCCCGCATCGCCGGGCATGCGCCCGAGCAGCGAGCCCTTGCCGTGCACGACCTCGTCGTGCGACACCGGCAGCACGAAGCGTTCGGAGAATGCGTACACCAGCCCGAAGGTCATCCGGTCGTGGTGGTGCCGGCGATGGATCGGGTCGCGGCCGATGTAGCCGAGGGTGTCGTGCATCCAGCCCATGTTCCACTTGTGGCTGAACCCCAGTCCGCCCGATTCGACGGGGGCGGTGACGCCCGGCCAGGCGGTGGATTCCTCGGCGATCACCATCGCGCCGGGGCAGTGTTCGGCGACCACGCTGTTGAGGCGGCGCAGGAAGGCCACGGTCTCGTAGTTTTCGCGGCCGCCGTGAACGTTGGGAATCCATTCGCCCGCGGCGCGGCTGTAGTCGCGGTACAGCATCGAGGCGACCGCGTCCACGCGCAGGCCGTCCACATGGTAGCGCCGCAGCCACTCCAGCGCGCTGGCGATCAGGAAACCGATGACCTCGTTGCGGCCGTGGCTGTAGATCAGCGTGTTCCAGTCCTTGTGGAAGCCTTCGCGCGGATCGGCATGCTCGTACAGCGCGCTGCCGTCGAAGCGCGCCAGGCCGTGCGCATCGGACGGGAAGTGCGCCGGCACCCAGTCCAGCAGCACGCCCAGGCCTTCGCGGTGGCAGCGGTCGACGAAGCGGGCGAAGCCCTCGGGGCTGCCGTGGCGGGCGGTCGGCGCGAACAGTCCCAGCGGCTGGTAGCCCCACGACCCGCCGAACGGATGTTCGGTGATCGGCAGCAGCTCCAGGTGGGTGAAGCCCATCGAGGCCACGTAGGGAATGAGGCGCTCGCCCAGCGCGTCCCAGTCGAAGCTGCCGCCCTCGTCCGGGCGCAGCCAGGAATCGGCATGCACCTCGTAGATCGACATGGGCGAGGATGCCGCGTCGTGGCTGGCGCGCTGGGCGATCCAGTCGTGGTCGGTCCATTCGAACGCTTCGGGACTGGCCACGATCGAAGCGGTCTGCGGCGGCCGCTCGGTGGCGCGCGCCATCGGATCGGCCTTGAGCGGAAGCCGCGTGCCGTCGGCGGCCAGGAGCTCGTACTTGTAATGCGCGCCGGCGGCCACGCCGGGCACGAAGATCTCCCACACGCCGGCCGACGGCCGCAGCCGCATCGCGTGGCGCCGTCCGTCCCAGCCGTTGAAATCACCGACCACGGCCACCCGCGCCGCATTCGGCGCCCAGACTGCGAAACGCACGCCTTCGACCCCTTCGATGCGATCGACGTGCGCACCGAGGCGGTCGGCCAGGTACAGGTGACGGCCTTCGCCGATCAGGTGCAGGTCGAGGTCGCCCAGGAAAGGACCGAACGCGTAGGGGTCCGCGGTCTCCTGCACCGCGTCGTTCCACTGGATTCGCAGGCGGTAGTCGCCCTCGCCGATGGCGCCAACGAACAAGCCGGGACATTCGGTGCACGGCTGCAGCGTCTGCATCCCGGCCTCACCGGCTCCAGGTGCCACCGCAGCCACCGCTTGGGCACCGGGCATCCATACGCGCAGCACGCGCGCCCCGTCCACGCGATGCGGGCCGAGCAACGAGAAGGGATCGCCGTGGCGCGACTCCGTCAGCGCGCGCAACGCCTCGGGCGCCGGCGGCGGCGTCGAACTGGACGCGTCGGGTGGCGGGGCGCCCGCGCCGGATACCTGCAGCTCACTCACGTGGCGGCTCCTGCGAGCCCGCATCGACGAGGCCTTCCTCGACCAGCAGCTCCTCGATCAGGATCGCCAGCCCGCGCACCGGCACATCGATCCAGCCCGGGCGATTGGCGGCTTCATAGGCGATCTCGTAGGCGTTCTTCTCGATCAGGAACAGCGCCACCAGCGGGATCAAGGCCTCCATCGGCGCCCAGGGACGCGGCGCCTGGCGCAGCACCTCGTTGTAGGCGGCGCGGAACCGCTGGCCGGCTCGCTTGCGGAATCCGTGCAGGAACTCCTCCAGGCGCTCGTCGGCGACCGGCGCCACGCCGTCTTCTCCGCGCTCCACCACGGCGGCCGCGTAGTCGATGGAGCGCAGGAAGCCCGCCACGTCGCGCAGGCCGCTGTTCTTGGCCCGGCGTTCGTCCGGCGGACGCCCCGGCTCGCCTTCGAAGTCGATGAAGTAGGCATCGTCCTGAACCACCAGGATCTGGCCGAGGTGGAAGTCGCCGTGGATGCGGCTCAGCAGCGTACCCGGCGCCCATCGCGCCAGTCGCGCCAGCAGGGGATCGACCTGGGTGCGCAGCCCCAGCAGGCGCCGCTGCACCGGGGTCGGCTCGCGGACCGCATCGAGCGCGGCGAAGGCCCG
>DATHAV010000013.1:0-3006 GCA_035296505.1 Pseudoxanthomonas sp. | reverse complement strand
TGGGGTGAGGGGGAAGGCACCGTGTCCTTCAATGCCCTCCGAGCACTTAGAAAAAGCCTTTCTCCGCGCTGTGCGCGAGGGAGAAGGCATGAATCCGGAACGCCATGACCCTACTTGAACGCCACACCCGCCTCTCCGGCCTCGAACCGCTGGTCATCACCCCGGACCTGCTGTTCGTCAACATCGGCGAGCGCACCAACGTCACCGGCAGCGCGCAGTTCCGCAAGCTGATCAAGGAAGAGCGCTATGAGGAAGCGGTCGAGGTCGCCAGGCAGCAGGTCGCCAACGGCGCGCAGATCCTCGACGTCAACATGGACGAGGGCCTGATCGATTCGGAGAAGGCGATGGCCCGCTTCCTCAACCTGATCATGTCCGAGCCCGACATCGCGCGGATCCCGGTGATGGTCGACTCGTCCAAATGGAGCGTGATCGAGGCCGGCCTCAAGTGCCTGCAGGGCAAGAGCGTGGTCAACTCGATCTCGCTCAAGGAAGGCGAGGACGCCTTCGTCGAGCACGCGCGCAAGGTGCTGCGCTACGGCGCCGCGGCCGTGGTCATGGCCTTCGACGAGGACGGACAGGCCGACACCTGCGCGCGCAAGGTCGAAATATGCACCCGCGCCTACCGCATCCTCACCGACCGAGTCGGTTTTCCGCCCGAGGACATCATCTTCGACCCGAACATCTTCGCCGTGGCCACCGGCATCGAGGAGCACGACAACTACGCCGTCGACTTCATCGAGGCCACGCGCATCATCAGGCGCACCCTGCCCCACTGCCACGTGTCGGGCGGCGTTTCCAACGTCTCGTTCTCGTTCCGCGGCAACGAGCCGGTGCGCCAGGCGATCCATTCGGTGTTCCTGTACCACGCGATCGGGGCCGGCATGGACATGGGCATCGTCAACGCCGGCGCCATGCCGATCTACGACGACCTTGACCCCGAGCTGCGCGAGCGCGTGGAGGATGTGATCCTCAACCGCCGCCGCGATGCGACCGAGCGCCTGCTGGAGATCGCCGAGCGCTACCGCGGCAGGAAGGGCCAAGCGCAGGCGGAGGACCTGGCATGGCGCGACAAGGGCGTGCGCGAGCGCCTGAGCCACGCGCTGGTCCACGGCATCGACCGGTACGTGGAAGTCGACACCGAGGAGGCGCGCCAGCTGTCGACGCGGCCGCTGGACGTGATCGAAGGCCCGCTGATGGACGGCATGAACGTGGTCGGCGACCTGTTCGGCGCCGGCAAGATGTTCCTGCCGCAGGTGGTCAAGTCGGCGCGGGTTATGAAGAAGGCGGTGGCCTACCTGCTGCCGTTCATCGAGGCCGAGAAATTGCGCACCGGCGAAATCGGCAAGAACAACGGCAAGATCGTAATGGCCACGGTCAAGGGCGACGTGCACGACATCGGCAAGAACATCGTCGGCGTGGTCCTGGCGTGCAACAACTTCGAGGTGATCGACCTCGGGGTGATGGTGCCCACGCAGAAGATCCTGGACACCGCGCGCGCCGAGAACGCGGACCTGATCGGCCTGTCCGGGCTGATCACGCCTTCGCTGGAGGAAATGAGCCAGGTGGCGCGCGAGATGCAGCGCCAGGGCATGACCATGCCGCTGCTGATCGGCGGGGCGACCACCTCGCGCGCGCACACCGCGCTGAAGATCGACCCGCACTACAAGGCGCCGACGGTCTGGGTGAAGGACGCCTCGCGCGCGGTCGGGGTGGCCCAGTCCCTGATCTCGCGCGACCTGCGCGGAACGTTCGTGGCCGCCAACGACGCCGACTACGCCGAGATCCGGCAGCGCCACCTCAACCGCGGCGACGCCAAGCGCCTGGTGCCGCTGGCCAAGGCGCGCGCGCAGAAGTTCGACGGCGGCTGGGACCGCTATATGCCTCCGGCGCCGAACAAGCCGGGCATCACCGTATTCGACGACTACCCGCTGGCCGAAGTGGTCGAACTCATCGACTGGACGCCGTTCTTCCAGGCGTGGGAGCTGGCGGGCAAGTACCCGGCAATCCTCGGCGATCCAGTGGTCGGCAAGCAGGCGACCGAGCTGTTCGCCGACGCTCGCGCCATGCTGCAGCGGATCGTCGATGAGAAATGGCTGACGGCCAAGGCGGTGTTCGGTCTCTGGCCGGCGCAGAGCGTGGGCGACGATGTGGTGGTGTTCCACCTTCCCCCGGGAGAAGGTGCCCGAAGGGCGGATGAGGGCGTCGACGATCCGCCTGCAGCGAAATTTCCGGAGGCTATTTCCCCCTCGCCATCATCCGGCGCTGCACGCCATCTCCTCCCGCAAGGAGAAGGAAAGACAGCCACCCTGCACTTCCTCCGCCAGCAGGTCGACAAGCCGGCCGAACGTCCGGACTTCTGCCTGGCCGATTTCGTCGCGCCGGCGGACAGCGGCCGGCAGGACTGGATCGGCGCCTTCGCGGTCACCGCCGGCATCGGTATCGAAGCGCACGTGGCGCGGTTCGACGCCGACCACGACGACTACGGCTCGATCCTGCTCAAGGCGCTCGCCGACCGCCTCGCCGAAGCGCTGGCCGAGCGCCTGCACCAGCGGGTGCGCGGCGAGTTCTGGGGGTTCGAGCCGGACGAGGCGCTGGACAACGAGTCGCTGATCGCCGAGAAGTACCGTGGCATCCGCCCCGCCCCCGGCTATCCGGCCTGCCCCGAGCACAGCGAGAAGGAAACCCTGTTCCGGCTGCTCGATGCCGGCCGCAACGCGGGCATGTCGTTGACCGAAAGCTTCGCCATGCTGCCCACCGCGGCGGTGTCCGGCTATTACTTCAGCCACCCGCAGAGCCAGTACTTCGTGGTCGGGCGCGTGAACAGGGAACAGGTCGCGGACTATGCCAGGCGCAAGGGCGTGGGTCTGGCGCAAGCCGAACGCTGGCTCGCGTCCAACCTGGACTACGACCCGGAATGAGCGCCGCGGCCGATGCGAGCCGCGCGTGCCCCAGGAGACGGCTCCGGGCACGGGCGCGACCATGGCGCGGCCTGGATTACGATACGGC
>DATHAV010000012.1:0-3168 GCA_035296505.1 Pseudoxanthomonas sp. | reverse complement strand
GAGCGGGTCAACGCCGAGACCGGCGAGGAGGTGCCGTGGAAGGACATCGTCAAGGCGTTCGAGTACGACAAGGGCAGCTACGTGGTGATGGAGCCGGAGGACATCAAGTCCGCGGCGTCGGAGAGCCACGAGACGGTGGAGGTGGAGGCGTTCGTCGATCTGGACAGCATCGACCGGCGCTATTTCGAGAAGCCCTACATCCTGGTGCCGGGCAAGAAGGCCGAGAAGGGCTACGTGCTGCTGCGCGAGACGCTGAAGAAGACCGGCAAGGCCGGCATCGCGCGGGTGGTGGTGCGCACGCGCGAGTACATCTGCGCGGTGCTGCCGCAGGACGACGCGCTGGTGCTGCTGATCCTGCGCTACCCGCAGGAACTGGTGGATCCGGCCGACTACAAGCTGCCCGGCGGGCAGGCCGAGTCGTACCGCGTCACCGCCAGGGAAATGGAGATGGCCACCCAGCTGATCGAATCCATGGCCGGCGAGTGGAATCCGGCGAATTATCACGATGAGTTCCGCGAGCGCCTGCAGGAGGTGATCCGCAAGCGCATCAAGGCCGAGGGCGCGGTGGCCAAGGTGGAGGACGAGCCGGAAATGCGCGAGGACGCGGCCACCAACGTGGTGGACTTCATGGCGCTGCTGCAGAAGAGCCTGGACAGCAAGAAGCGCACCCCGGCCGGCAAGGACGTGACCGACCAGGTGGTCGACAAAACCCCGGCCAAGGCCGCCAAGAAGGCCGCCAAGGCCGCCAAGTCGCCTGCGAAGACAGCCAAGGCCGCCAAGGCCGCCAAGGCGCCGCCCAAGCGCAAGGCCGGCTGATCGATGTCGCTACGCGACTACACGCGCAAGCGCCGTTTCGATCGTACCCCCGAGCCCGATGCGGAGCAGGCCGCCGGCGGCGGCCGGCCGATCTTCGTGGTCCAGCTGCACCATGCCCGCGCGCGCCACTACGACTTCCGCCTCGAGGCCGACGGCGTGCTCAAGAGCTGGGCCGTGCCCAAGGGGCCGTCGCTGCGGCCGGGCGAAAAACGCCTGGCGGTGGAAGTGGAAGACCATCCGCTGGCCTACGCCGCATTCGAAGGCGACATCCCCAAAGGCAATTACGGCGCGGGCCACGTGGATGTGTTCGACCACGGCCACTGGGCCGCCGATGGCGATCCATTGGAGGGCATCGCCGCGGGCAAGCTGGACTTCACCCTGTCCGGAGGCAAGCTCAAAGGCGGCTGGAAGCTGGTGCGCACCGCGCGCAGCGGGGGCCAGCGCCAGTGGCTGCTGATCAAGCGCAGCGACGCGTTCGCCGCCGACCTGGAGGCCGACGACCTGATCGACGCGGCGCCGGCGCCGCAGGCGGCCCTGGAGAAGAAGGCGCCTGCGCGCAGCGGGCGATCCGGCGCCAATGACCAACCCGCCGACACCAAGACCGCGAATACCAGGACCGCGACCAAGAAGACGGCCAACACCGCGGCTTCCAAGCCCGCCAAGGCGGCCCGCGCGCCTCGCGCCCGGGCCAAGGCCGACGCCGCCTGGTCCAGGCGCGCGCTGGCGCTGCCGGGCGCGGTGGACCGTCCGTACCCGCCGGAATTCGCGCCGCAGCTCGCCTCTTCGCGCGCGTCCGCGCCGGCGGGCGACGACTGGCTGCACGAGATCAAATGGGACGGCTACAGGATGCTGGTGGACCTGATCGACGGCAGGGCGAACCTGCGCTCGCGCGGCGGCCTCGACTGGACCCAGACCTTTGCCGAGATCACCGCGGCGGTCGAGCGGCTGCCGGTGCGCGATGCGCGTCTCGACGGCGAACTAGTGGTGATCGACGTCCAAGGCCGCAGCGATTTCGGCGCCCTGCAGCAGGCCATCGAAGGTTCCTCCAGGCAGCCGCTGCGCTACCTGGTGTTCGACCTGCCCGGCGTCGCCGGCGTGGACATCAGCGGCGCGCCGCAGATCGAACGCAAGGCCATGCTCAAGCGGCTGCTGGGCGAGGAACCTGGCGTGATCGCCTTCAGCGACCATGTCGTCGGCCACGGCCCGGAGGTGTTCAAGGCCAGCGGCGGCAAGGGCATGGAGGGCATCATCAGCAAGCGCGTGGATGCCCCCTACGCGGGCATGCGCTCGCAGGCGTGGGTCAAGGTCAAGCACGAGAACACCGAGGAGTTCGTGATCGTCGGCTACACCGATCCCAAGGGCGGCCGCGCCGGGTTCGGTTCGCTGCTGCTGGCGCGGCCGCGGAACGGCGGCCTGGACTACGTCGGCCGCGTCGGCACCGGCTTCGACAGCGAGACGATCCGCGCGCTGATGGCCAGATTCCTACCGCTGGCGACCAAGCAGGCGACGGTGGAGATCCCGGACCACGTTCCGCTGCCGCGGCGCACCGTGCACTGGATGCGGCCGGAGCTGGTGGCGGAAGTGGCGTTCCGCGGCTGGGCCAAGGAAGGGCTGGTGCGCCAATCCAGCTTCAAGCGCCTGCGCGAGGACAAGACCGTGGCCGAACTCGAGTCCGACGATGGCGGCGGCGAGGCCGCCATCACCCATCCGCAGCGCTTGGTGTACGCCAAGGAAAAGATCACCAAGGGCCAGGTCGCGGACTACTACCGCAAGGTGGCGCGCTGGCTGCTGCCGGAACTGCGTCGGCGGCCGGTGTCGGTGGTGCGCTGCCCCGACGGCAGCAAGGGCGAATGCTTCTTCCAGAAGCACTACGCCGCGTCCCTGGGCAAGCGCATCGGCGCGATCCCGCTGGAGCAGAAGGGCGGCAAGGAGGACTACCTGTACGTCGACGACCTGCAGGGCCTGCTGGAGCTGGTGCAGATGAACGCCCTCGAGTTCCACCCCTGGGGTTCGACCATCGAGCGACCCGAGCGGCCGGACCGGCTGGTGTTCGACCTCGACCCGGGCGAAGGCGTGCCGTGGGCCAAGGTCAAGGAAAGCGCGCGCGAGATCCGCGCCAAGCTGCGGCAGACCGGGCTGGAGAGTTTCCTGCGCCTGTCCGGCGGCAAGGGCCTGCACGTGGTGGCGCCGATCCGGCCTGGACCGTCGTGGGACCAGGCCAAGAATTTCTGCGGCGCGTTCGCCGAGGCGTTGGCCCAGCACGCGCCCGCCCGCTACGTGGCCAACATGAGCAAGGCCAAGCGGCCGGGCAAGATCTTCGTCGACTGGCTGCGCAACGGGCGCGGCGCCACC
>DATHAV010000011.1:0-1753 GCA_035296505.1 Pseudoxanthomonas sp. | reverse complement strand
CTGGTGCTGCGCGCACGCGAGAACGCGGCGCGCAACGGCCTGGGCAACGCGCAGTTCCACGCCGCGGACCTGACTCAGGACCAGCGCGGAACCCCGTGGATGCGGCAGGGCTTCGACAAGCTGCTGCTGGATCCGCCGCGCTCGGGCGCCGACGAGGTGCTCAGGCAGCTGCCGCTCAAGGGCATCGGCCGCATCGTCTACGTCAGCTGCCATCCGGCCTCGCTGGCGCGCGATGCCGGCTACCTGGCGGCCGAGCGCGGCTACCGCTTGATGGCGGCGGGCGTCATGGACATGTTCCCGCACACCGGCCATGTCGAAAGCATCGCCTTGTTCGAAGCCAGGTAGGACGCGCCATGGGAATCGAAATCGAACGCAAGTTCCTGGTGGTCGGCGAGGGCTGGCGCGCCGCCGCGCACCAGGTGGTACCGATGGCGCAGGGCTATCTCAACGATCTGGCGACGGTCGAGGCGGGCGCGCAGAAGGCGTCGGTGCGCGTGCGCATCGAGGGCGACGCGGCCTATCTCAACCTCAAATCGCGCGAGCGCGGCCCTACCCGGCAGGAGTTCGATTACCCGATCCCGGTGCCGGAGGCGCGCGAGCTGCTGGCGCTGTGCGTAGGCGGGCAGGTCGAAAAGCGCCGGCACCACGTCCGGCACCAGGGCCACCTGTGGGAAGTGGACGAGTTCCTCGGCGACAACGCTGGCCTGGTGGTCGCGGAAATCGAACTGCGGCACGCCGACGAGGCGTTCGCGATGCCGCCGTGGGCCGGCCGCCAGGTGACCGAAGCCCCGCGCTACTACAATCTGGCCTTGGCCTCGCGCCCGTACTTGCAGTGGACCGATGGCGAACGCGCCGCTGCCGATATCCCACCAGGACTCTGAAGCATGCTCGTGATCGGCATTTCCGGCACCGAACTGACCGCGCAGGAGCGCGACTGGCTGCAGCACGACGCGGTGGCGGGGGTGATCCTGTTCACCCGCAACTACGCCTCGCGCGAGCAGGTCACCGAGCTGTGCGCCGCGATCCGCTCGGCCGCGCCGCGCCCGCAGCTGGTTTGCGTGGACCAGGAGGGCGGGCGCGTGCAGCGCTTCCGCGAGGGCTTCAGCGCGCTGCCGCCGCTGGCCGGTTTCGACGCGCACTACGCGCGCGATCGACAGGATGCGCTCAGGCGCGCCGAAGAGCATGCATGGCTGATGGCCAGCGAGATCCGCGCCTGCGGCATCGACATCAGCTTCGCGCCGGTGGTCGACTTGGCCCGCGGCAACCGCGCCATCGGCGACCGCGCCTTCAGCGCCGATCCGCGGGCGGTGGCCGAGTTCACCCGCGCCTACGTGCGCGGCATGCACGGCGTGGGCATGGCGGCCACGCTCAAGCATTTCCCCGGCCACGGCACGGTGCTGGAGGACACCCACTTCGACGACGCGGTCGATCCGCGGCCGCTGGAGGCGCTGCGCGAGACCGACCTGGTGCCGTTCGCGGCCGGGATCGAGGCCGGCGCCGATGCGGTGATGCTGGCGCACGTGAGCTACCCGGCGGTGGCGCCCGAGCCGGCCGGCTATTCGCCGTTCTGGATCAACACCGTGCTGCGCGAGGAAATGGGTTTCCGCGGCGTGGTGTTTTCCGACGACATCGGCATGGCCGCGGCGTTTTCGGTGGGCGGAGTGAAGGCCCGGATCGACGTGCACCTGGATGCCGGATGCGACGCAGTGCTGGTGTGTTCGCCCAAGCTGGTGGACGAATCGCTGCGGGCGAT
>DATHAV010000010.1:0-2190 GCA_035296505.1 Pseudoxanthomonas sp. | reverse complement strand
CCGGCGCCGGTGACGGCGAAATGCTGCCGCCGGCGACCGCCGGCGGCGACTATGCGGTCAATTTCGGCGCCTATGCCACCAGTGCGGACGCCGACGCGGTGATCGCGAGGCTGCGGCAGGCCGGACTGCCTGGCTTCCGCGAGCCGGCCACCATCGGCGGCAAGCCTGCGCATCGTGTGCGCATCGGACCCTATGCCGACCGCGCCAGCGCCGAAGCCGTACGCCTGCAGGCCGCGCGGGTCCGCAGCGACGTCAATGCGCAGGTCGTGGTGTTGAATGCGGCAACGCCGGCACCCGACGCGCCGCCGGCTTCGACCCCGCAGCCGGCCGCCGCAGCCGCGCCCGTTCGCAGCGAAAGCCTGCCGCCCGAACCCGCCAAGCCGACGCCCGCGACCCGGCTCGCCCCGCCGGCCCAGGCCGTTGCCCCGGCGCCGATGTCCGCGCCCGCCGCTTCTCCGTCCCCGCCTCCGGCCGCCCCCCCGGCCGCGTCCGGCGTCGGCTTCGCGGTACAGCTGGGTGCGTTCTCCCAGGCCGCCGATGCCGAGGCGCTGCGCGACAAGCTGCGCGCCGGCGGCTTCAGCGCCTTCGTCGAACAGGTGCGCACGGACAAGGGCGCGCTCAACCGCGTGCGCGTCGGCCCCGTGTCCAGCCGCGGCGACGCCGACCAGCTGAAGGCGCAGGTCGCGGCCAAATCGGGTGTGACGGGAATGGTGGTGCCGCATCCCTAGGACACGCGTGGCGTGCAGGGACGACGCTCGATGAGCGGGGGGCGCATGGACTGCAGGCCTGGCTCTTGGACGCCGCACCTGCATCCGCATCCGCGGGTGGAGCGCATCGCATGATCGATCTGGTGCTGCTGGCGATCGTCGGAGTGTCGGCGCTGCTCGGCCTGCTTCGCGGCTTCGTCGGCATCCTGGTGTCGACCGCGGCCTGGGTGCTGGCGGGGCTGGCGTCGTTCCAGTTCGGCGCCGATGCCGCGGTGTGGCTGTCCGACGGCGGCCGGCCCACGGTATCGGAGACTTTCGGCGGCTACGTGCTGAGCTTCGTGGCCGTGCTGCTGGCGGTGGGCCTGGCCGGCGCGCTGCTGAAATCGATGGTCCGCGCCTCGCGCCTTTCGGGCGCCGACCGCGGCCTGGGCTTCGCGCTCGGCCTGTTCCGCGGCGCGTTCTTCGCTTGCCTGCTGGTGCTGTTGATGGGATTCACGCCCCTGCCGGGCGAGCCGTCGTGGCGCCAGTCGCGGGTGTTGCCGCTGCTGTTGCCCGGCGCCGGCTGGATGCGCGCGCGGCTGCCCGACTGGTCGGTGCCGGACCTCGACATGCCCGGCCTCCCGATGCCGGACCTGTCCGGTTCGGACGCGGATTTTCGCAACGCGCAGCCCGCGGGCGATAATGGCGCCGCTGCGGCGTCGGGCCAGCTGCTGGAGGGCGCGATGCGGCAGGCGATCGATTCGGCCAGGAACCAGATTTCGGGGCGCGGGCCGGGGTCTGGTACGGCTCCGGCGCCGGCCGGAGATTCCGTGAACGTGGAAAACGCCGGCGGCGACCCCGCCGACGTCGAGCGCGCCGGGACCGATCCGGCCGACATCGAAGCAGCCCAACAGCGTTCCAGTGGCCGCGCCAGGCCGCCGTCGCAATAGTCCAGCGGAGTCTCCAACCATGTGCGGTATCGTCGGTATCGTCGGCAGCCAGAACGTCGCCGGCCAGCTCTATGACGGTCTCACCGTTCTCCAGCACCGTGGCCAGGACGCGGCCGGCATCGCCACCGCCGACGGCACGCGGCTGCGGGTGCACAAGGACAACGGCCTGGTGCGCGACGTGTTCGACGACAAGGCCATGACCGTGCTGGAAGGCAAGGTCGGCATCGCCCATTGCCGCTATCCGACCGCCGGCTCCGAAGGGCTGGACGAAGCGCAGCCGTTCTACGTGAATTCGCCCTACGGCATCGCGCTGGCGCACAACGGCAACCTGATCAACACCGAGGCGCTGCGCCAGGACGTGTTCGCGCAGGACCGCCGCAACATCAACACCGACTCGGACAGCGAAGTGCTGCTGAACGTGTTCGCCCATGAACTCGACACCCAGCGCAGCCTGACCCCCGAGGCGGCGATCCGCGCGGTGGCCGGCGTCCACCGCCGCGCCAAGGGCGGCTATGCCGTGGTCAGCGTGATCCTCGGACTGGGCCTGGTGGCGT
>DATHAV010000009.1:0-3089 GCA_035296505.1 Pseudoxanthomonas sp. | reverse complement strand
CCAATCTGCGACAGGTACCGGCGCCGACTCTCGTCCGAGCCAGCGAAAGCTCGACACCGTCACCGCCCTAGCAGGGCGACCACCTGGTTGGATCGCTCCATGCGTTGCCCTGCTCATCGCCGTGCCTAGTGCGCCATCGCCACACGTATCCCGCCGCCGCAGCGCGATCAGCGCCCTGCGCAGAACAGCGCGTAGTCGATGTAGCCGTGGAAGGGACGGCCGGCGGCGCACACCGCGCATTCCGGGTCCGGCCGCAGCCTGGTCTCGCGAAAGCGCATCGACAGCGCGTCCACGCCCAACAGCCGGCCCACCAGCGGCTCGCCGATCCCCAACAGCAGCTTGATCGCCTCCCCGGCCTGCAGCAGCCCGACGATGCCCGGCACCACGCCCAGCACTCCGGCCTCGGCGCAGCTGGGTGCGAACTGCGGCGGCTCCGGAAACAGGCATCGGTAGCACGGCGCCTGGCCGCGGTGGCGCCCGGCGTCGAACACGCTGACCTGGCCTTCGAACCGCTGCACGGCGCCGTACACCAGCGGCTTGGCCAGCTTCACGCAGGCATCGTTGAGCAGGTAGCGGGCCGGAAAGTTGTCGGCGCCATCGACCACCACGTCCACGCCGTCCAGCAGCCGTTCGACGTTGGCGGCACTGGCGCGCTGCTCGATCGCCTCGATCCGCACGCGCGGGTTGAGCGCCACCAGCGCGCCCTGGGCGGACGCCACCTTGGGCTCGCCGATGCGGGCGTCCGCATGCACGACCTGGCGCTGCAGGTTGCTGCGGTCGACCACATCGTCGTCGACCAGGCGCAGGTGGCCGACGCCAGCCGCGGCCAAGTACAGCGCCACCGGCGACCCCAGGCCGCCGGCGCCGACGATCAGCACCCGCGAAGCTTCCAGGCGGCGCTGGCCCCGCTCGCCCACTTCGGGCAGCAGCAGATGGCGCGAATAGCGATCCATGAAGTCCGCTTCCTGTGGATCGAGCCGCGGAACCTCGGTCGGCAGGCCTTCGTCGAGCCAGCGGGCGGTTCCGCCCGCGACAGACGCCACGTTCGCATACCCCGCCGCGAGCAGCGCCTCCGCGCCGCGCAGCGAGCGGGCGCCGGACTGGCAGATAAGCAGCACCTCGGCGTTGCGGTCATCGAGATACCGCGACGGCTGCGCCTGCAGTTCGGCCAGCTTCACGCCACGCGCTCCCTCGGCCTGTCCGCGCAGGCGCTCGTGCGCCTCGCGCACGTCGATCAGCCGCGCCCCGCGCCGCTGGCGGTCGATTGCCTGCCGGGGGCTTATCTCGGGGATATCCATACGTCGATTATCCTCTGCGACCGCCACCCGCTGCGCCGTCGCCCGCGCCCACCGTCCGCGACGAGCGCACCGGTCGTGCTGTCACTTGAGTTAAGACGCGCCGCGAAGTAGCGTCGACTCGGACGAATTGTTAGGACTCATGCCGCGCTACTGGCACTGAGGCCGAGTACTGCGAGATGGGCCGCCGTGCTCCAGAACATGAACTTGATCCATGACTCACGGTCCAGTCTCTGCACTTTGGTACGAAGGGTGAACAGCGCCGTGAGGGCAGCGAAAGTGAAGTAACCGCCAAAGCCTTCAGCCAGCCATGTGGAAAGATATGACGGGTTCTGTAAGACGTATAGCAACACCGCGACGGGGTTCGCGCGCTCGTGCAGGCAGGGGCCAATGAACGCATTTACAAAGGCAACAGCGACAGTTGCGAGGACTAAGAGCTTTTGACTGCTGCGTTGGTTATCCATGAACCCTATCAGCGCTTGACGTGCCGGATCAGGCGGCGCTTCCTGGCCACCTGGCGGTCGGTCAGCACGTTCTTCTTGCCTTCGTACGGATTGACGGAGTCCTTGAACACGAAGCGCACCGGCGTGCCCACCAGCTCGAAGCGCTTGCGGAAGAAGTTCTCCAGATAGCGCTTGTACGACTCGGGCAGCAGCTTCAGGCGCGTGCCGTGGACCACGAACGTGGGCGGATTGACGCCGCCAGGGTGGCCGAAACGCAGCTTGGGCGGATGGCCGCGCACGCTGGGCGGGGGATTGCTTTCGCACGCCATCTCCAGCGCCTTGGTGACCTCGCTGGTGCCGTGCTCCTTGGTCGCCGAGGCATGCGCGCGGTGAACGGCGCGAAACAGCTCGCGCAGGCCGGAGCCGTGCTTGGCCGAGATCCGCACGTTCTCGGCCCATTCGACGAAACTCAGCTTGCGCGCCAGCAGCGACTCGGTCTGCTCGCGCTGGTAGGTCTCCAGCCCGTCCCACTTGTTGACGGCGATGACCAGCGCGCGCCCCGCATCGAGGATGGCGCCGAGCACGGTCGCGTCCTGGTCGGTCACGCCCTGGGTCGCGTCCAGCATCAATACCGCGACCTGGCACTGCTCGATCGACTGCAGGGTCTTGATGATGCTGAAGATCTCCACCGGCTCGTCCACCTTGGACTTGCGGCGCAGGCCGGCGGTGTCCACCAATCGGTACCGGCGGCCGTCGCGCTCCATGTCCACGGCAATGGAGTCGCGGGTGGTGCCGGGCACTTCGGAGGCGATCATCCGTTCCTCGCCCAGCAGGCGATTGAACAGCGTGGACTTGCCTACGTTCGGCCGGCCGACGAAGGCGATGCGCACCCGCTCCGGGTCGTCGTCCAGGACCTCGGCGCTGCCTTCCTCGGGCAGTCGCCGGTGCAGTTCCTCCAGCAGCTCGTCGATGCCCTGGCGATGCGCGGCCGAGACCGTGACGACGTCGCCGAAGCCGTAGCGCGAGAACTCCGAAAGCGCCGTGGACTCCTCCAGGCCGTCGATCTTGTTGATCACCAGCAGGGTCGGCCGCGCGGCCTTGCGCAGCCAGCCGAGGATGTCGTCGTCAAGCGTCGAAGCGCCTTCGCGGCCGTCGACGATGAAAAGCACCAGGTCCGCCTCTTCGGCCGCCGCGCGCGCCTGCCGCGCGGTGGCGCCCGCCAGGCCTTGGTCCTCACCCGCGATGCCCCCGGTGTCCACCACCATGAAAAGCCGCTCTTCGTCGAGCCTGCAGATGCCGTAGTTGCGGTCGCGGGTCACCCCCGGCTGGTCGTGGACCAGCGCATCGCGCG
>DATHAV010000008.1:0-1934 GCA_035296505.1 Pseudoxanthomonas sp. | reverse complement strand
AGTTTTGGGCGCTACGCCGCCTCGAGCCGCGTGAGCGCGGTCTCCACCGCGAAACCCTCCAGCGCCCGCAGGAATTCGTCCAGGCCGAACAGGTCGAGGCACGGCCGGGCGCCGCCTCCGGCCATCGCCCCGGAGTCGAGCTTGCGCGCCAGCACCAGCGCCGCCGTGCAGGGAACCTGCGGCCCCGTCGCCGTCCCGCGCCAGCAGCGACCAGCGCAGCGCCAGCGCCCGTCCCTGGTGATCGTTGCCGCGCATGTCGACCACCATGCTGCCGACATCGCTGCCCAGTGCCAGCCAACGCTCGCTCAGCGCCAGCAGCGGCGCAGCCAGCGCCGGCAATCGGCGGAGCAGCCCCGCGCGCTAGCCAGCTCGCCAGCCACAGGCCGAAGTGCATGCGCCGCAGCTCCAGCCCGGCGCGGAAGTCGCAGTGCTCCAGCTCCGGATACCGCTCCGGCAGCACCGACAGGTCCGGAACCTCGCAGCGCGCCAGCCACTGCGGCCCTAGGCCCGGCACGTCGATCCGGCGCAGCGACTGCCAGCCGTGGACCGCGCGCCATCGACCTTGCTGCAGGATCCGGTAAGGCCGCCCGACGTAGCCGAGGACCGACCGGTCGTGGCCGCGCCGCGCGGGGTGCGGTTGCCGGGACGGGTGCCCGCCTCCACCGACCGTAGCCGCTGGAAGCGGGCGCGGTGCTTCGACCGCCGCCGCGCTCAGTCCCGGAACGCTGCTGGCGCCGCTCACGATCCAGCGTCCCGCCGCGCGCGCGCGCGTCCAGGCAGCCGATCCCGGCGACGAAGTCGCGTCCGTCGGCCAGGTCGATGCAGTGCGCGCCGGCCGCCAGGCAGGCTTCCGCCACGCGGTAGTCGCGGCCCTGGAACGGCCCCGCGCTGTGGATGACGATGCCGGGCGCCAGCGCCGCCAGCCGTGCCGCCAGATCGTCGGTCTGCGCGTCCAAGACGACGGCGCGCGCCGGACTTCGGGTGGCGCCCAGGCCGGCGACGAAGCGCTGCCCGCGCACCGAATCGCGCCCAGCGACGATCAAGTCCCAGCCACGTTCGGCGACCAGGCTGCGGCAGATGCGTCCGCCGAAATGTCCGTAGCCGCCGAGCACCACGATGCGCATGCATGGATCATACTTCGGCGCCGCACGCGGCCCCGGTCCGCGCCTTCTCCCAAAACGACTCAGGAACTGCCCGATGCGGAGCGCTCGCCGCCGCTGGTTCGTCGCCGGCGACCTCAACGGCTTCTTCGGCCTGGTGGTCGACAATCTGTCGATCCTGGGCTTCATCGCGATGGCGCTGGTCGGCCTCTTCGGCTTTCCGGCCGAGGTGGTGTACGCGCGGATGTTTCCCGGCACCGCGCTGGGCGTGCTGGTCGGCAACCTGATCTACACCTGGATGGCGCGGCGGCTGGCGCAGCAAAGTGGGCGCGACGACGTCACCGCAATGCCGCTGGGCCTGGACGCGCCCACCAGCATCGGCATGGCGCTGCTGGTCCTCGGGCCCGCGTTCGTGGGCTTCAAGCAGCAGGGCATGGCGCCGGACGCGGCGGCGATCGCCACCTGGCAGCTGGGCATGGCGTCGCTGATGGTGATGGGCGCGCTCAAGCTGGTGCTGTCGTTCTTCGGCGAGGCGGTGACCCGCGCGGTGCCGCGCGCCGGATTGCTGGGTTCGATCGCCGGCATCGCGCTGCTGCTGATGGGCTTCCTGCCGCTGGTGGAAGCGCTGCGCTCGCCGGTGGTCGGCTTCGTGACCCTGGGCCTGCTGCTGTACGTGCTGATCGCCGGGGGCACGCTGCCGGTGAAGCTGCCCGGCGTGCTGGTCGCGTTCGTATTCGGCACGCTGCTGCACTACGCGCTGGGTCTGTCGGGGCTGGGCGCGCCGGGGTTCGCGCTGCCGCAGGCGGTGCCGCTGGCGCTGGTGATTCCCTGGCC
>DATHAV010000007.1:0-3323 GCA_035296505.1 Pseudoxanthomonas sp. | reverse complement strand
AGATATTCTTACTGATCGCCTTGTTCGGCGCATTGTCCTGCAGTACAACGCTGGATCGGACCGCCATACAATCCTTGAGCGGGTCTCACCATATAGGCTTGCCTTATGGAGACAAGGGCGTGCTTTACGAATTCCCTCAAGGCTGGAGCTCCTCCGACAGGGATCCGGAAAAATACCCTTTGTATAGTGACCTAGGAATTTTGTATGAGGAGATTCATAACCGAAGAAGAAAGTGGCTCGCGTTTTATTATTCGCAACTAAAACCCCTGCTTGCAAGAGGCTTCGTCCCTTCAAAAGCCATGAGGAGCAGGCAAGAAAAAATTCAAGCCAGAAGCGCCAGAGTTTATAGCGTTGGAAATCTGGACGTTCTTTCAATCATCTACGAAGGGCAGATCGATTGCGAAACCTGCGAATACCCCGAAAGCCAGACCCACAACGTTCTGGCAAGCATCAGGGACCGGAAATTGGTGGACAAGCTTCTGATTTCGTACCAGGAAGGAAGCGATCTCGACCGAATCACAAGACATTTCTACATCGACAAGGATTCACTGATACACCTGAAAGACTTCGTAGGAGATGAAACCGATGTTTATTATCTTCAATATCTGAAGTACAAAATGAATGACGAGGGCAAGTTCATCAGGCAGTAGCCATCCATCATCTTCAGGGCGATCCTGGTCCAGGAAAATCATCCGGGTGTTCACGGCCAGGCTTGGGCGGATCTTGAACTCGCCTTGATCCAAGCCGCCTGGTGTTCTCGGCTGCGGCGACGCCTCAACATTCCGATAATCCTTCGCCTGTACAGCCTGCTTGCGCAGCGTCGAAATCACGCGTCGCCGGCACTTCGGAGTCGGGCACTGGCTTCGTTACTTTCCGCTATGCTGACCGGCAGGCGCCACCCGCGCCACGGATCTTCTCAACGCGGGCGGCAGGCATCACGGACGCATCTATGTCGATCGAAGGACTTGCCAAGCTCATTGCGACAGCCGTTCATGGCCGCTCCGTAAAGGAGTCCTATTCCGGCCTGGCATTCTCGCGGCCTTCGGCACTGCGTGGGGTAGGCCTCGATTCCGCAGGGTGCACCGCCGAAAACGT
Source organism: Pseudoxanthomonas sp. (assembly GCA_035296505.1). Classification (GTDB taxonomy): domain Bacteria; phylum Pseudomonadota; class Gammaproteobacteria; order Xanthomonadales; family Xanthomonadaceae; genus Pseudoxanthomonas_A. Next base: position 2,228 of record DATHAV010000007.1, on the reverse strand, counting down.
GCAGGATATGGTCGCTGGGGATACGAACATGATGCCTTCGACGCTGCCGCCCGGCTGGACGGCATATCGCGATGAGTCGTGGAAAGACCATGCAACTGCACTGCTGGAGATGGCGCCATGCGTCCTCCAGATGTTTCGGCTGCTCGTACTCGACCGAGGCCAGGTGCCCGCTGGCGATTCTATCCGTTCGCATCGACAGCCTCGGATTTCCGTAGAGGCCGGATTAGCGGAGTTGGACTGGGCTCACCCTGCACTAGCGATAGAGTCAGAATCCTTGCGGCCGAAAGCGATCCTGTCCCTGGGCAAAACGCTGCAGCGCTCGACCGGACGCGACCACCGCACGTGCTGATTCCTCCGCCGCTTTCGCTGTACGTGCACCTGCCGTGGTGCGTGCGCAAGTGTCCGTACTGCGATTTCAATTCGCACGAGGGCAAGGGCGCGCTGCCGTTCGCCGAGTACGTCGATGCGCTGGTCCGCGACCTGGACCACGACCTGCCGCTGGTGTGGGGGCGCAGCGTGCGCTCGGTGTTCTTCGGCGGCGGCACGCCGAGCCTGTTCCCGGCGTCGCAGATCGACCGCTTCCTGCAGATCGCCAGCAGCCGGCTGCGCTTCGCGCCTGGCCTGGAGATCACCTTGGAAGCCAATCCCGGCACCGCCGAGCACGGCCGCTTCGAGGACTACCGGCGCGCCGGCGTCAACCGCATCAGCTTCGGCATCCAGAGCTTCGACGACCGCTGCCTGCGGCGCCTGGGGCGCATCCACGACAGCGGCCAGGCCGAGCGCGCGGTCAAATTGGCGCAGGACGCCGGCTACGACAACCTCAACCTGGACCTGATGTACGCCCTGCCCGGCCAGACCCTGGCCATGGCCGAGCACGACCTGGCGCGCGCTTTCGCCCTGCAGCCGGCGCATCTCTCGCACTACCAGCTGACCATGGAGCCCAACACCGTGTTCTTCGCGCGCCCGCCGCAGGGCCTGCCCGACGACGACGACGCGTGGGACATGCAGGAGCGCTGCCAGCGCCTGCTGGCCGCCGCGGGCTACGCGCAGTACGAGGTCAGCGCCTACGCGCAGCCGGGGCGCGAGTGCGCGCACAACCTCAACTACTGGCGCTTCGGCGACTACGTGGGCATCGGTGCCGGCGCCCACGGCAAGCTCAGCCTAGGCGCCGACCAGGACATCCTGCGCCGCTGGAAGACCCGCCACCCGGCCCGCTACCTGGTCGACGCCGGCGGGGCCGCGGCCATCGGCGGCGACGAACGCATCGGAGCGGAGCGGCGCCCGTTCGAGTTCATGTTGAACGCGCTGCGCCTGAACTCGGGGTTTTCGCTCGAGGACTACGAAACCCGCACCGGCTTGGACCGCGGTTCGATCGGACCCCAGCTGGACGCGACGCGCGAGCGCGGCTGGCTGCGGCAGCAGGGCGACCAAGTGATGCCGACCGACCTCGGACGCCGCTTCACCAACGACGTGGTGGCGCTGTTTATAAATTAATAACGTTCGGACGTGCTAAATACCCCCGCGAGCGAGCTTCTAAGGAATTTTTTACATGGCTGTAACAATGCCCACTTCGTCGGCCGTGGCGTCGGCACCGTTGGCGATCGCTTCTGCCTCCTCGCTGCCGCCCCGCGTGCGCCGCATCCTCGAGCTGTTCTTTACCCAGGTGGCGAAGGACCTGAGCGATCGCATCAACCAGATGCTGGTCGATTTCGAGCAGCAGCTGTTCCGCCAGGCCGAGCGCGCGCGCAGCAACGAGCTGCAGTCCGAGCACCTGGCCAACCTGCACGCGCTGCGCCACAACCGCAGCGACCTGCTGCCACGGTTCCTGGAAGCGCTGGAGGCCGAGTGCGCGGCGATTCGCGAGCCGCGCAATCCGCCGCCGAAGCCTTCCGCGGATCAAGGGACCTACGGCACCCTCACGCTGGTCGCCGAGGGCGAGATGGACCAGGACATCGTGCTGCACGAGATCGCCCACCGCCACGAAATCCGCAGCCGCGTCGGCCTGTACCTGATGGGTCAGCGTTTCGGCGCGCTTGCCGGGCGTCCGGCTTTCGATGCCGCCCAGCTTCCGGTCGGGCCGCAGGCGCTATGCCGCGCGCTGCGTGCTTCCGCCCTGCTGTTGCGGACGGACCTGGGCGCGCGGCTGCTGCTGTACAAGACTTTCGACCACAAGGTCCTGGCGCAATACGAATGCTGGATCGAAGTCCTCAATCAGTCGCTTTCGCAGC
>DATHAV010000006.1:0-2440 GCA_035296505.1 Pseudoxanthomonas sp. | reverse complement strand
TGGCGACGGAAGCGGCCTCGTTCCTCGCCGAGGCCTTTACCCCGCCGCCGAGCGCGGTCGAAGAAGGCGGCCAGGTGCGGGTGACCCTGGCGCGCAGCGGGCGCACGCTCGATGTCCCGCGCGGGCAGTCGCTGCTGAGCGCGTTCGAAGCCCAGGGCCTGCGGCCCGCATCCGGGTGCCGCATGGGCATCTGCAACACCTGCTCGTGCGCCAAGCGCTCGGGCCAAACCCGCCACCTGCACACCGGCGAACTCACGGCCGAGCCCGTCACCGCGCTGAAGCTGTGCATCAGCGGCGCCGCCACCGACCTGGTACTGGATCTCTGATGAACGCTTCCGCTTCCCGTCCCATGAGCCGCAGCCGCGCATTGACCGGCGCCGAACAGGACGCCTTTGCCGCCGAACTCGATGCGCTGCGCGCGCGCGCCGTGGCCGACCTGGGCGAGCGCGACGCGCGCTACATCCGCCGCATCGTCGAGTGGGTACGCTACACCGAAGTCGCAGGCCGCGGGCTGCTGTTCGCCGGCGCCTTCGTTCCAGCGATCCTGCTGCCGGCGTGGATCGCCGGCGTGCTGCTGCTGGCGCTGTCCAAGATCCTGGAGAACATGGAGCTGGGCCACAATGTGATCCACGGCCAGTACGACTTCATGGCCGACCCGCACCTCAATGGCCGGACCTACGAGTGGGACATCGCCGGGACCAGCGAGAACTGGCGCCATACGCACAACTTCCGCCACCACACCTACACCAACGTGCGCGGCATGGACGACGACATCGGCTACGGCCTGCTGCGCCTCTTCCCCGAGCAGCGCTGGAAGCCGTTACACCTGGCGCAGCCGCTGATCGCGGTGGTGTTCGCGATCCTGTTCGAATGGGGCGTGGCGGCGCAGAACCTCAAGCTCGGGCGCTGGTTCGCCGGCAAGACCACCAAGGCCCGGATGCGCGAGCTGTTCCGCCCCGCCGGCCGCAAGATGCTGCGCCAGGTGCTCAAGGACTACGTGCTGTTCCCGCTGCTGGCGGGCCCGTTCTTCCTGGTGGTGCTCGGCGGCAACGTGGTGGCCAACCTGCTGCGCAACCTGTGGACCTACACGATCATCTTCTGCGGCCACTTCACCGCCGACGCGGAAACGTTCCCCAAGGACTCCATCGTCAACGAATCGCGCGGCCACTGGTACCTGCGCCAGCTGCGCGGGTCGTCGAACCTCGCGGGCGGGAGGCTGCTCAACGTGCTCTCGGGCAACCTGAGCCACCAGATCGAGCACCATTTCTTCCCCGATATCCCGGCCAATCGGTACGCGGAGATGGCGGTGGAGGTGAAGGCCATCTGCGCGCGCTACGGCCAGCACTACAACACCGGCTCCCTGCCGCGGCAGTTCGGCCAGGTGGTGTGGCGGATCCTGCGCCACGCGTTCCCCAGCCGGCCGGCGCAGATGGCCGCGCCGTTGCTGCAGGCGCAGGCGAACTGACGCCGATATAGGCGGACCTTGGGGCGCCGTCTGTCGGCGCGGATGGCACGGCCGATTACTGGCGCAATATCAGGATGGCGATGGCGGGCTGCGCCCGCCCCATGCGGCTGCGATCGCCAAAGGCGCGTGGCGCGCATATCGCGCAGGTATCGAAAAAGCCTTGAGTACGGCTTCGCCAGTGGCCATCGCAGTGTTCGAGATGGCATAGGACGGCCCTAGGCACTCTCATGCGATAGCGGATTCGTTAGACGGCCGAGCCATTAGACGAACGAAATCCCGCTCGTCCTCAATCGATGAACTGGAGCCTCGCCAGCTCCGCGTAGAGACCGTTCTGTGCAGTCAGCTCGGCGTGGGTGCCCTGGGCCACGATGCGCCCGCGGTCCATCACCACGATGCGGTCGGCCTTGAGCACGGTCGCCAGGCGATGGGCGATGACCAGGGTGGTGCGCCCCTCCATCAGCCTTTCCAGCGCGCTCTGCACCGCCCGTTCGCTTTGGGCGTCCAGCGCCGAGGTGGCTTCGTCCAGCAGCAGGATCGGCGCGTCCTTCAGCAGCGCGCGCGCGATCGCGATGCGCTGCTGCTGGCCGCCCGACAGGCGCGCGCCGCGCTCCCCCAGTTCGCTGTCGAAGCCCTGCGGCAGCTCGTCGATGAAGGCATCGGCCTCGGCGGCTTCGGCCGCGGCGCGCAGCTCCGCGTCGGTCGCCTCGAGCTTGCCGTAGCGGATGTTGTCGGCGGCGCTGGCGGCGAAGATGGACGGCTGTTGCGGCACCAGAGCGATGTGCCGGCGCAGTTCGGCCGGATCGAGCTGGCGCAGGTCGATGCCGTCGACGCTGATGCGGCCCGACTGCGCGTCGTGGAAGCGCAGCAGCATCGACAGCACGGTGCTCTTGCCGGCGCCCGAAGGCCCCACCAGCGCCACCGTCTCTCCCGGGTGGATCCGCAGGTCGAAGCCATCCAGCGCCGGCAGGTCGGGGC
>DATHAV010000005.1:0-2972 GCA_035296505.1 Pseudoxanthomonas sp. | reverse complement strand
CACGATCGCATCGGCGGGCTTGAGGAAGAACACGGGCTGGCCACGGTCGGCCTTGGAGGCGGGGGCGACGGCGCCCATTTCGCGCGCGTGGTCGGCGAAGTTGCGGCCGACGCAGTAGATGCGGCGCACGGGAAAGGTGCCCCCGCCGCGGACCGCGACGCGCGGCCGTTCGGCCGCGGGGATAACGTCAGTCATATGCGTGGCGCCGTGAGGGTTTAGACGCGCCAGTTTAGCCGCACGCAGCTCAGCGCGGCATCGGCAGCACCGGCTTGCGCACCACGCGGTACTCGCCTTCGACCACCCTGGCGTTGCGTGCCGCGGCCAACGGTCTGCCGCGCTGATTGAAAAGCTCGTACAGCACTCCGGCCGCGATCATGGCCGCGCCCACGAACAGGCTGAAGAACACCAGCAGGCACAGCAGGCCAAGGCCGACCACACCGAAGGCCAGCCGCAGCAGCGGATGACGCGGCTTGCGCGGTGCGAAGGCGGAGCGCAGGCGGAGGCTGCCGAAACGAAAGCTGTTGAAGAACATCGCGATGGGCCGTGACAGAATGCGGCGAGGGCCGGTGCCGCAGTATCGGATGACGGAACCATGACAGTGTGAGAACTTCGTTAAGCAGCGTGCCGCTGATCGCTCTGGATGCCATCCAAGACGGTGGCTATGCCGCGGTGGAAACGGTGCTGGCGGGTGAGGCGGAGGCGTTGATCCTCCATCGCGATGGCGCCGACGCGCGCGCCTGGCTCAACGTGTGTCCGCACGCGGGGCGCCGGCTGGACTGGGCGCCAGGCAAGTTCCTGCAAGGCAAGGACGGCCTGCTGGTGTGCGCGGCGCACGGTGCGTCGTTCGAGCCCGCCGGCGGGCTGTGCGTCGCCGGCCCGTGCCGCGGCCAGAGCCTGCGCGCGGTGGCGGTGGAGGTCAGGGACGGGGAAGTGTTCCTGCTGCAGCCGGAATAGGCGCCTTTAGATACCGCGCGCTTCCCACCAGAACATCAGGTTCACCGCCACCACCACGACCAGCATGTAGACCAGCGAAAGCGGCCCGCCCACGCGCCACAGCTGGCGATTGGTGTAGCTTGCCGGGCCGGTGATCATGGAGATGATCGGGTTGGACGCGGTCATCAGGTTGTTGGACGCCGACAGCGCGACGACCAGCGCGAACGCGGTCGGATTGCCGCCCGCCGCCAGCGCCAGGTTGATCGCCATCGGCACCATCACGATGGTCGCGCCGACATGGCTGATGACCAGCGAGAACGCGGTGGTCAGCAGCGCGATGGCGATCTCCAGCACCCAGATGGGGATCGCGCTGGGCAGCCGCTCCACCGTATGGCCCGCGACCCAGGCGGCGGCGCCGCTGCTGTCCATCGCCCAGCCCAGCGGAATCAGGCCCGCCATCAGGAACACCGTCTTCCAGTTGATCGCGGCGTAGGCCTCGTCCATGCGCAGCACGCCGGTCAGCAGCATGCCGACCACGCCGGTCATCAGCGTCAGCGACACCGGCAGGCGCGAGGTCAGCGCGATCACGACGGTGATGGCGAAGATCGCCATGGCGATCTTGAACTTGTGCGGGCGCTGCTCGCCCTTGGGGTAGTCGGTCACGACCACGAAGTCGCGGCTTTGCGCGGCCTGCGCCAGGTCCTGCCAGATGCTGTGCAGCACCAGCAGGTCGCCGGCGCGCAGCGGAACCTCGCGCACGTCCTCGCGCATCACCTTCTTGTCGCGGTTGATCGCCAGAAGGCTGATGCCGGATTGCTTGCGCAGGCGCAGCTCGGCCGCGGTCTTGCCGATGAACTTGGACGTCGGCGGGATCACCGCCTCGGAAATGCCGGCGCGGCTGGGATTGAACAGGTCCCCGAACGTGCGCAGGCGCGAGGACATGCGCAGGAACTGGTTCTGCGCGAAATCCTGCACCTGCTGGCGCGGGCCCATCACTCCGATCACGCTGCCCACCCAGATGCGCATGTCGCCCGGGGGCGCCAGACGGGTGTCGTTGCCGGTCTGCAGCGCCAGCATCAGCGGCGCGTTGTGCAGTCCTTCGGCGTCGTTGAGCGACATGCCCACCAGCGGGCTCTCGGCGGTGACGGCGAGTTCGAAGACGTCGCCTTCGATCCCGTAGGTGCTGGCGAAGTAACTCTCGGTGCGCGCCGGCGAGACACTGCTTTCGCCGAGCTGCTGCAGCTTGCGGTCGCCGAAGAAGCGGAAGTACAGCAGCGAAGCGGCGATCAGGGCCAGGCCGATCGGCAGCGGCGCGAACATGCGCAGCGGCTCCAGCGTGGCCATGCCCGAGGGCAGGTTGTTGTTGGCCGACAGCAGCAGGTCGTTGAGCAGGATTAGCGGCGAGTTGCCGACCATGGTCAATGCGCCGCCCATGACGATGGCCGCGGCGATCGGCAGCAGCAGTCGCTGCAGCGACAGCGCCGTGCGCGAAGCCAGGCGCGAGGCCACCGGCAGGTACAGCGCCATCACCGAAGGATTCTGCATGAAGCTCGAGTTGAGGCTGGCGATCGCGCCGGTCATCAGCAGCAGGCGCTGCTCGACCCCGTGGCCGCGGCGCAGCAGCCAGGACGCCAGCCGGTTGAGCGCGCCGGTGCGGTCCAAACCGGCGCCCAGGATCATGGTGGCGATGATGCTCATGACCGCGTTGCCGGAGAAGCCGCCGAAGATTTCCTCCGGCGCGATCAGGCCGGTCACGCCGAGCACCACCAGCACCACCAGCGCGACCAGGTCGGCGCGGATGCGCGGAAACAGGAACATCGCCATGGTGAAGCCGACCAGCCCCAGGACCAGGCGCATGTCGTTGGTCAGCGTCAGGGCGGTGTCCATCACGCGCCGCGTGCTCCCGCAGTAGTCGTGTCGGCGGACGCCATCGTCAGCGACGGTCGTACACGAGGTCCCACACGCCGTGGCCAAGCTTCCGGCCGCGGGTCTCGAAGTGCGTCTGCGGCAGCCACGGCGGGCGCTCCACCTGTCCCCGC
>DATHAV010000004.1:0-3101 GCA_035296505.1 Pseudoxanthomonas sp. | reverse complement strand
CATCCCCACCTACCGGCTGATCAGCGAAAGCTTCAAGAACTGGCGCGGCATGAGCGACGCCGGCGGGCGGCGGATCAAGCGCGCGCTGCTGATCGACCAGGCCTCGGTGCGCTTCCTGGACAAGGACGAGCGCGACCGCCTGCGCCGCATCGCGCTGATCGACGCCTACCTGGACGGCAAGCGCGCCGAGCTCGAGGCGTACAACGCGAGCCTGGAGGCGGCGGGCAAGGACCCGGTGAACACGCGTCGGGTCACCAACCTGGGCACCTTCCGCGCCTACGTCACCGAGTACCTGCGCGCGCATCCGCGCGTGCACCCGGGCATGACCCTGATGGTGCGCCAGCTCGAACCCGGGCCGACCGGGCTGCCGCTGGAGGTCTACTGCTTTTCCGCCGACGTGGCCTGGGCCGCCTACGAGAACCTGGCCGCCGACATCTTCGACCACCTGCTGGCCATGCTTCCCGAGTTCGACCTGCGCATCTACCAGCAGCCGTCGGGCGCGGACGTGGCGATGGGCATCGGCGCGCTGGCCGCGCGCGCGGCCGCAGGCGATAGCCCTGCCGACGATGCGTCGGCGGCGCGCGGATGAGCCGCGCCTGCCTCAGCCTGGGCAGCAACCTGGCGCCCGAGGCCAATCTGCGGAGCGCCGCGCGCGCGCTGCGCGAACGTTTCGGCCCGGTGCTGCTGTCGCCCGTCTACCGCACCGGCGCGATGGGGTTCGAAGGGCCCGATTTCCTCAATGCCGCCGCGGTGATCGAGACCGACCTGGACCCCCTGGCGCTGGACGCGTGGCTGCATGCGCTGGAGGACGCGCACGGCCGCGACCGCAGCGGGCCGCGCTTCGGCGACCGCACGCTGGACATCGACCTGGTGCTGTTCGACGACCTGGTGCTGCGGGGGCCGGGGCACCTGCAGGTCCCGCGCCCGGACCTGCGCCATGCCTTCGTGCTCAAGCCGCTGGTCGACCTGGTGCCCGGCTACGTCGAACCGCTCTCCGGCCAAACCCTCGCGGCGCTGTGGGCGGCCTCGCCGGAGCGGGGCGTGGCCATGGCCGTGGTCGAACCGGGTTTCGACTAAAACCAGCGCGCGCCGACGCGCGGCGGCTTGCGGCGGCCGGGCGCGCAGGCCACGCTAAGGCTTCGAGGTCGGGAGAAGGCCATGTTCGAAACGTTTTCGCGCAGCTGGGCGCTGGTCAAGGCGAGTGCGGAGGTGCTGCGCTCGGACAGGGAGCTGCTGCTGTTCCCGGCGATCTCCGGCGCGGCCACGCTGCTGGTGCTGGCCACCTTCCTGGTCCCGATGTTCGCGATGCGGATGTTCGAGAGCGGGTTCGGAATCGGCGGCGCGCTCCTGGTCTTCCTGTTCTATTTCTGCCAGTACGGCGTGATCGTCTTCTTCAACTGCGCGCTGGTCGGCGCGGCGATGATCCGGCTGGACGGGGGCGATCCGACGTTGCGCGACGGCCTCGACGCCGCCAGGTCGCGCCTGCCCTCGATCCTGGGCTATGCCGCCATCGCCGCTACCGTCGGGGTGCTGCTGCAGTCGCTCAAGGACCGCGACAACGACCTCATCGTGCGCCTGATCGGCGGCGGGCTGGGCGCGGCCTGGACGCTGGCGGCCTTCCTGGCGGTGCCGGTGCTGGTCAGCCGCGACCTCGGGCCGATCGATGCGCTCAAGCAGAGCGTGGCCCTGCTCAGGCGCACCTGGGGCGAGAACGCGATCGGCAACGTCGGCATCGGCGCGGCGTTCGGCCTGATCACCTTCGCGGTGCTGGCGGCCGGGATGCTGCTGACGTTCGCCGCCTGGCAGGTGTCGGGCGCGCTGGGGGTGCTGGTCGGGATCGCGTTCGCGGTCGCCGTGCTGCTGCTGGGCGTGTACCAGGCGGCGCTGAGCGGCGTCTATTCGGCGGTGCTGTACCGCTACGCGGTGTCGCACGAAACGCCGGCCCAGTTTCCGGGCGGGCTGCTGGAGCACGCGTTCGATCGCAGGGCCTGATCGCAGGCGGCGCGTGGTTCGCCGCGTGCGGCAGCGGCAGCGCTCAGCCCGCCAGCATGCGCCCGCCGTCCAGCGGCAGCACCTGGCCGGTGGTGTAGGTCGCACCGCGCAGCAGCCAATGCGCCGCTTCGGCGATCTCCTCCGGGCTGCCGGTGCGGGCCAGCGGAGTGCGGGCGAGCAGGGCCTGCTGGTGGGCGTCGCTGCTTTCGTTTTCCGCCCACAGCACCGCGCCGGGAGCGATCGCGTTGACCCGCACCTCCGGCGCCAGTTCCAGCGCCAACGAACGCGTCGCCATCACCAGCGCGGCCTTGGCCATGCAGTACAGCGTGTGCCGGGGAAGCGGGCGTTCGGCGTAGATGTCCACCAGGTTGACGATCGCCCCGCGCGCGGCCTTGAGATGCGGCGCCGCCGCCTGCGCGAGGAAGAACGGCGCGCGCGCGTTGGACGCGAACAGCGCGTCCCACTGCGCCGGGGTCGCGGTGCCGATGGGAGTGGGGTGGAAGGTCGAGGCGTTGTTGACCAGCGCGTCGAGGCGGCCGAAACGGCCGACGGTGTTGGCGACCAGCTCGGGCAGCCGATCGAAATCGTCCAGCTCGGCCCGCAGCGCCAGGACGCTGTCCGGGCGCGCGCGCTCCAGTTCGGCCGCCAGCGCCCGCACGTCCTCGGCGGAGCGCCGGTAGTGCAGGGCGAGATCGAAGCCCTCGGCGTGCAGTCGCCGCGCGATGGCGGCGCCGATGCGCCGGGCGCTGCCGGTGATCAGGGCGACGGGACGGGGTGCGGACATGGCGATGATCCTGTGGCGGCGGAGGCGATTGTCGCCGCATTGTCGCGCCCTAAGCGCAGCCCATGCGGCTGCCGTGGAAACGCTGCGCCGGAGTCCAGGCGCGTGAGGACCAGGCCCAGGGCGGCGCGCGTAAGATAAGAGCCGGTTCCCGAAGCCCGCCGATGTCCGAACTTCCCTTGCCCGATGCCGACGCGCTGGCGCACAGCGAGCGGCTGGCGGCCCTGATCCGGCAAGAGACTCTTGCCGCCGGTGGAGCGCTTCCGTTCTCGCGCTTCATGGAGCGCTGCCTGTATGCGCCTGGGTTGGGCTACTACAGCGCCGGCAG
>DATHAV010000003.1:0-1736 GCA_035296505.1 Pseudoxanthomonas sp. | reverse complement strand
AGCCGTTCATCGCGCTCAACACCGCCGCCATTCCGGCCGAACTGCTGGAGAGCGAGCTCTTCGGCCACGAGGCCGGCGCCTTCACCGGGGCCCACCGCCGCCACGTCGGTCGCTTCGAGCAGGCCGACGGCGGCACCCTGTTCCTGGACGAGATCGGCGACATGCCGCTGCCGCTGCAGACCCGGTTGCTGCGGGTGCTGGCCGAGGGCGAGTTCTTCCGGGTAGGCGGGCGGGAGCTGATCCGGGTCGACGTGCGGGTGATCGCCGCCACCCACCAGGACCTCGAGGCGCTGGTCGGCGAAGGCCGTTTCCGCGCCGACCTGCTGCACCGGCTGGACGTGGTGCGGCTGCGGCTGCCGCCGCTGCGCGAACGCCGCGAGGACGTGCCGCAGCTGGCGGACAGCTTCCTGGCTGTGGCCTCGCGCAAGCTCGATGCGCCGGCCAAGCGCTTCGCGCCGGCCGCGCTCGAATCCCTGCGCGGCTACGGCTGGCCGGGCAACGTGCGCGAGCTGGAAAACCTGTGCTGGCGACTGGCGGCGCTGGCGCCAGGCGAAACCATCACCGTGGCCGACCTGGATAGCGCGCTGGCGCGTGGGCGGCCGATGCCCGCCGCTGCCGAGTGGGACCAGGCGCTGTCGGCATGGGCGCGGCAGCGCCTCGCCGACGGCGCGAAGGGGCTGCACGCCGAAGCGCGCGACCGTCTGGACCGGGCGCTGCTGGAGGCGGCCCTTGCCCACACCCAGGGACACCGGGCCGACGCCGCGCGGCGCCTGGGCGTGGGCCGCAACACCGTCACCCGCAAGCTGGGGCCTGGGCGAACCAGGCGCTGATGCGCGGTTCATGGCTCCTGAATCGGCGCGCGGTTATGGTTCCCGCAACCCATTCGAGGAGAACCCCATGCGCCCCATCCTGACCGCGGCGGCCGTCTCGCTGGTCCTGGCGGCCTGCGCCAGCACCCCCGCCCCCCCTCGCAAGCCGGCCTCCACCTCCACCCCGCAGCCGCAGCCGCAGATTCCGACCACCAGCACGGCGAAGCAGGCGGTGGCGAACCTCGCCTCGGCCTCGGGCAGCCTGGTCAGCGGCAAGCTGACGCTGGTGCCGACAGCCGACGGTGTGCATGTCACCGGCACCGTGGGCGGGCTGCCGCCCAACGGCGTGCACGGCTTCCACGTGCACGAAAAAGGCGACTGCAGCGCCGCCGACGCCAGCAGCGCAGGCGAGCACTTCGATCCGTTTGGCGCCCCGCACGGCAAGATCGGCGGCACCGCCCACCACGCCGGCGACGCCGACAACATCACCGCCAACGCCGAGGGCCTGGCCACGGTCAACGCCCACCTCAGGAACGTCACGCTGGGCGGCGGCGCCATCAACGACATCGCCGGCCGCGCGATGGTGGTGCATGCCGAGCCGGACGACTACACCAGCCAGCCCTCCGGCGAGGCTGGCGCGCGACTGGCCTGCGGCCTGATCAAGGCCCGCCTGTGACCCGCGCAGCCCGCCTGCCGCGGGCCGTGCCCGATAATGAGTCGGGTGTGGAAACGCGCGCCGCGAAGCTGCGGCCCGCACGGTCTATTCCTGAAGCGTGGCGCGCGCGTCCTCGCGCGCCGAGCAGTACGCGAACGTCACCGGGATGCCGTGCGCTTCCAGCACCGCGGCCATCTGCCGCTGGCGGGCCTGGAAGTAGTCGTAGCCGCGTGCCAGCTGCGCGCTGTCGGCCTCGCCGAGGTCGTGGCGGA
>DATHAV010000002.1:0-3088 GCA_035296505.1 Pseudoxanthomonas sp. | reverse complement strand
ATGCCGGCGGGGTGGCAAGCCGGCCGCCCGGTGCGGCCGCAGGTGACCGCCACGGTCGGCACCCGCGCCCCCTCGAAGCTCGGGCTGGACGGGCTGCTGGACTTCTCCATGGCGGTGATGCTGGACGGCGAGGCGCTGAGCGAGAATGAGGTGAGGGGGCTGCTCGCCGGCATTGACACGCTGGTGCTGCTGCGCGGCCGCTGGGTCGAGGTCGACCGTGAGCGGCTCGGCCGCACCCTGGCGCAGTTCCGCGCGGCGGAAGACCTGGCGCGCAAGGAGGGGCTGAGCTTCGCCGAGGCCATGCGCCTGCTGGCCGGCGCTGGCCTCACCCGGGAGGTGGAGGATGCCGCCTCGGCCGAATGGTCGCGCGTGACCGCCGGGCCCTGGCTGGCCGAGACGCTGCGGGCCCTGCGGGCACCGGAGGGGCGCGCCATCGATCCCGGCCCGGCGCTGCGCGGCACGCTGCGGTCCTACCAGAAGGCCGGCGCGCAATGGCTGCACCTGCTCTCGGGACTCGGCCTCGGGGCCTGCCTCGCCGACGACATGGGGCTGGGCAAGACGATCCAGGTCCTGGCGCTGCTGCTGGTGCAGCGCCAGCGCGCCCAGGGGGCGAGGCTGGCGCCTTGCCTGCTGCTGGCGCCGGCCTCGCTGCTGGCCAACTGGGCGGCGGAGATCGCCCGCTTCGCCCCCGACCTGCGGGCCCGCATCCTGCACCCGTCGGCCATGCCGCCGGAGGGAATCAAGTGCTTCACGGCGGCCGAGGCAGCGGAACTGGACCTGGTCATCACCAGCTACGGCACCTTGTTGCGCCTGCCTGTACTCGCCGGGATCGGCTGGCGCCTGGCCATCCTGGACGAGGCGCAGGCAATCAAGAACCCGGCCGCCAAGCAGACCCGCGCGGCGAAGGCGCTACAGGCACAGGCGCGGATCGCGCTGACCGGGACGCCGGTCGAGAACAGCCTCGGCGATCTGTGGTCGATCTTCGACTTCATCAATCCGGGCCTGCTCGGGACGGCGCGGCAGTTCACCAGCTACACCAAGGGCCTCGCCGAACGGGCGCACAACCCCTACGGCCCGCTGCGCGAACTGACGCGCCCCTACATCCTGCGGCGGATGAAGACCGACCGCGCGATCATCGCCGACCTGCCCGACAAGACGGAGGTGGCGGCGCATTGCCATTTGAGCCGGCGTCAGGCGGCGTTGTATGCGCGGGTGGTCGAGGACTTGGCCCGCGACCTGGATGCTGCCGACGGCATCAGACGCCGGGGCGTCGTGCTGGCCACGCTGATGCGCCTCAAGCAGATCTGCAACCATCCCTCGCAGTGGCTGGATGACGGCGGCTGGGCCGAGGCGGACAGCGGCAAGCTCGCCCGGCTGCGCGAAATCGCCGAGGTGGTCGCCGCACGGCAGGAGAAGATGCTGGTCTTCACGCAGTTCCGCGAGGCAACGGAGCCGCTGGCGGCCTTCCTCGGTGGCATCTTCGGCCAGGCTGGCTTGGTGTTGCACGGCCAGACTGCGGTGCGGCAGCGGCAGGCGCTGGTGCGGCAGTTCCAGGAGTCCGAGGCGGTACCGTTCTTCGTGCTGTCGCTGAAGGCCGGTGGCTCCGGGCTAACGCTGACGGCGGCGTCGCATGTGGTGCACTTCGACCGCTGGTGGAACCCGGCGGTCGAGAACCAGGCGACCGACCGGGCCTTCCGGATCGGCCAGGGGAAAAATGTCCTGGTGCACAAGTTCATCTGCCGCGGCACGGTCGAGGAGAGGATCGAGGACCTGCTCGCGTCGAAGCGGAACCTGTCGGATGCGATGCTGGCGGGCGGTGAGGAGGTCGACCTCACCGGGATGACCGACGAGGCGCTGCTGCGGCTGGTTGCCCTCGACCTGAACGCTGCACTACGGGATTGACGCCGATGTCGCGCGACTACGGAGGCGGATGGGCCCCCTATGTTCCCGTCGCGGAACGCCGACGTAAGGCTGCGCGGGTTGCGGAACGGCTGCGCCGAAAAGGGCAGGTCCTGGCGCCGGTGACGATTGCCGGGCGCGCGATCGCCACCACCGTCTGGGGCAGGGCGTGGTGCGACAACATGGAATCCTACCGGGACTACGAGAGCCGCCTGCCGCGCGGCCGCACTTACGTGCGCAACGGCTCGGTGCTCGACTTGCAGATCAAGCCAGGGGAGGTCACCGCTCTGGTCAACGGGTCGGAGCTGTACCGGATTACGGTGAGCATCAGGCAGCTGCCGGCGGCGGCTTGGAAGCGGATTTGCGCCGAGTGCGCAGGGCGCATCGACTCCGTCGTCGAGCTCCTGCAGGGGCGGTTCTCCAAAGGGGTCATGGAGCGCCTTTGCCACCAGCAGAACGGGCTGTTCCCGCGCCCCGCCGACATCCGCTTCCGCTGCAGCTGCCCGGACCACGCCGCGATGTGCAAGCATGTGGCGGCGGCGCTGTACGGCGTCGGGGCGCGGTTGGACCACGAGCCGGAACTGCTGTTCCGGCTGCGTGCCGTCGACGAGGTGGAGCTGGTGGCCGGTATTGAAACGGACCCGCCGATGGCGAAGGCAGCGCCCGCCACCGGCAAGGT
The DNA here is from genome assembly GCA_035296505.1 of Pseudoxanthomonas sp. GTDB lineage: Bacteria > Pseudomonadota > Gammaproteobacteria > Xanthomonadales > Xanthomonadaceae > Pseudoxanthomonas_A. The sequence continues at coordinate 510 of DATHAV010000002.1, read as the reverse complement.
GCTGCACGACGACGAAGTCGCAGCCCTGTTCGGCTTGGACATGGAGGGGGCGGTTGCGTCACTCGCCGAGCAGCGGCCTGGGACGCCCAGGGCGTCGCGCGCGCACGGCGTGCCGGCTGTGCCAAAACCCCTCCGCCGTGCCGCTAGGTCCAGCAAACCAGGAATGGCGGCAACGACGAAGACCGCCGCGCAGCGGACACCGACGCGATCGCGGAAGCGCGTGGTAAAGGCTGGATCTGGTGTCACTGCATCACCGGCCAAACCTGGCACTACGAAATTGCAGAAGGCGGGAAAGCCGCGCGCCGCTGCGGGCCGCCTATCCGGAGCGCCTGCGGCCGCCTCGGACAGGCCCGCCAAGCCTCGGCGGCGTTCGCCAGGAGCGGACCCGCGGCCGAAGTCACGAAGTGGCCGTGCCTGTAGGTGACCGCGGCCCGTTGCCGCAGGAGACCGCCTCGGCGGCGAGGGCCGCAAGCGCGGCACTCTCTGCGCATCCCGCGATTATCTCATGGC
>DATHAV010000001.1:0-7275 GCA_035296505.1 Pseudoxanthomonas sp. | reverse complement strand
CCGCCATTCAAGCCATCGGCCGCGCTTAGCGGCCGCAGATGCCGGCCGTGCCGCGGCCCGCGGGCATAATGGCCTCTCCCAGTGCCGCCGGAACCGCCATGTCCGACTCCATCCCCGTGCTGACCATCGACGGGCCTTCGGGCGCCGGCAAGGGTACGGTCAGCAGGATCGTCGCGGCCCGGCTGGGATGGCGGTACTTGGATTCGGGCGCGCTCTACCGCGCGGTCGGGGTTGCCGCCAGCTGGGCGAACCTCGACGTGTCCGACCCTGCGGCACTGGTGCGCTGCGCCTTCGACACCGAAGTGGAGTTCCTCGAGGCCGGTGGGGGCGGGTTGCGCGTGCTGGTCAACGGCAGCGACGCCACCGAGGAACTGCGCCTGGAGACGACCGGGGCGGTGGCTTCGGCGATTGCCGGCTTCCCGGAAGTGCGGTCGGCGCTGAAGGAGCGCCAGCGCGCATTTCGACGGTCGCCGGGGCTGGTGGCGGACGGCCGCGACATGGGTACGGTGATCTTCGCCGACGCCGCTTACAAGGTGTTCCTCACCGCCAGTGCCGAGGAGCGCGCCGAAAGGCGCTATAACCAGTTGAAAGACAAAGGGGTTCCCGTTACATTGAGCGGCCTGTTGCGCGAGATTCTCGCCCGCGACGCCCGTGATGCCCAGCGTACGGTAGCGCCCTTGCGGCCGGCCCAAGATGCCGTCCTCATCGACAGCACCGGCATGGACATCGATCAGGTGGTCGAACGGGTGCTTTCCCTGGTGCCTGCCATGGGACCCTGAATCGCGCGCAGCAGAACCGTTCCGCCTCGCCCGGCATTACGCGGCCGTGGCGGTTTTTCCACTTCCAGCACATCGGCGCATGCCGAAAGGGTGGGCAGGACGTATCGCCAGAGCGCGAGCACCTGCCCGTGTGTCCAACCTGAGAGTCAACAATGATCGAATCCTTTGCAGAACTGTTTGAACAGAGCCAGACCCACCTCACCAAGCTCAAGCCCGGCGCCATCGTCATGGGCACCGTCGTGGAAGTCCGCAACGACGTGGTGGTGATCAACGCGGGTCTGAAGTCCGAAGGCATCGTGCCGATCGAACAGTTCCGTAACGACGACGGCACCTTGACCATCGCCGTCGGCGACCAGGTCAAGGTCGCGCTCGACTCGCTGGAAAACGGCTTCGGCGAAACCGTGCTGTCGCGCGAGAAGGCCAAGCGCGCCATGGTGTGGGACGAACTCGAGGAAGCGCTCGAGAAGAACGAGACCATCACCGGCCGCATCAGCGGCAAGGTCAAGGGCGGTTTCACCGTCGACATCAAGGACGTCCGCGCGTTCCTGCCGGGTTCGCTGGTCGACGTGCGCCCGGTGCGCGACCCGGGCTACTTGGAGGGCAAGGAGCTCGAGTTCAAGCTCATCAAGCTGGATCGCAAGCGCAACAATGTCGTGGTTTCCCGCCGTGCGGTGGTCGAGAGCGAGCATTCGGAAGAGCGCGAGCAGCTGATGGACAAGCTGGTCGAGGGCGTGGTGCTGAAGGGCGTGGTCAAGAACCTCACCGATTACGGCGCGTTCGTCGACCTCGGCGGCATCGACGGCCTGCTGCACATCACCGACATGGCCTGGAAGCGCGTGCGCCATCCGTCAGAAGTGGTCGAAGTGGGCCAGGAGCTGGAGGTGCGCGTGCTCAAGTACGACCGCGAGCGCAACCGCGTCAGCCTGGGCCTGAAGCAGCTGGGCGAGGATCCGTGGGACAACATCGCGCGCCGCTACCCGGCCAACAGCCGCGTGTTCGGCAAGGTCTCCAACGTCACCGACTACGGCGCGTTCGTCGAGATCGAGCCGGGCGTCGAAGGCCTGGTGCACGTTTCGGAAATGGACTGGACCAACAAGAACGTCAACCCGTCCAAGGTGGTGCAGGTCGGCGACGACGTCGAGGTGATGGTGCTCGACGTGGACGAGGAGCGCCGCCGCATCTCGCTGGGCATGAAGCAGGTCGCCGCCAATCCGTGGGAGACCTTCGCTGCGATCCACAAGAAGAACGACAAGGTGTCCGGGCAGATCAAGTCGATCACCGACTTCGGCATCTTCATCGGCCTGGACGGCGGCATCGACGGTCTGATCCATCTTTCGGACATCAGCTGGAACTCCACCGGCGAGGACGTGGCCCGCAACTACAAGAAGGGCGACACGCTGGAGGCCGTGGTGCTGGCCGTGGACCCGGAGCGCGAGCGCATCAGCCTGGGCGTCAAGCAGCTGGAGCAGGATCCGTTCGGCCAGTTCATGGCGGCCAATCCCAAGGGTTCGAAAGTCGCAGGCACCGTGCGCGAAGTGGATGCCAAGGGCGCCATCGTCGACATCGCCGAGGGGGTGGAAGGTTACGTGGCGGCCCGCGACATCAGCACCGAGCGCGTGGACGACGCCAGTCAGCATCTCAAGGTGGGCGACAAGATCGAGGCCCGTTTCGTCGGCATGGACCGCAGGGGTCGCGTGCTGCAGCTTTCGATCAAGGCCAAGGACGACGCCGAGATGCGCGAGGTCCTGGAGGATTACCAGTCGCAGTCCTCGACCGGCGCCACCACCCAGCTCGGCGCCCTGCTGCGCGCGCAGCTGGACGGCAACAAGTCCGAGTAAGCGAGTTACACGATCCACTCCGGCCCAGGCTCGACCCTGGGCCGGCTGTAGCGTCTTTCGCCCGATCACGCGACGATGACCAAATCCGAACTCATCGAGATCCTCAGCCGACGCCAGCCGCACCTGAAAGCCGATGACGTCGATTTGGCGGTCAAGTCGCTGCTGGAAATGATGGGCGGCGCGCTGGCGCAAGGCGAGCGCATCGAGATCCGCGGGTTCGGCAGTTTTTCGCTGCACTACCGTCCGCCGCGCCTCGGCCGGAATCCCAAGACTGGCGATTCTGTTGCTCTGCCGGCCAAGCACGTGCCGCATTTCAAACCGGGTAAGGAGCTGCGCGAGAGGGTAAGTTCGGTCACGCCGATCGAGGAAGGCGGCGATTAGCCGCCGAGTCCGCCCCATCGCCAAGCATGGCGCCCTGCGCGTTAAGCTACGTACCTATCTGCATGGAGCCGCCTGATGAACATTCTGCGCCTGATCATCGCGCTGCTGTTCCTGTGTTTCGGTCTGGTGATCGGCTTCCTGAACGACAGTCCTGGAATCACTCTGGACCTGGTTTTCTTCACCTGGTCGACCACGCCGGGCAACGCCATCATTCTTTCGCTGCTGGCAGGCGCGATCATCGGCGGCCTGACGGTGATTGCCGCCCTGGTCCTGCCGCTGTACGCCAAGCTGCGCAGCGCCGGCCGCCCGGCCAAGCCCGACAGGATGCATAAGGCGCCGGCCGACCGCATGCCGAACGATCCGGGCGCCTGATCCATGGCGCTCCTCAATGAGTGGTTCTGGTTCTTCCTGTTCCTGCCGCTTGCGGCCCTGAGCGGCTGGATCATCGGCCGCAGGGGCGGACAGCGGCATGGAGACACCCAGGTCAGCCGTCTGTCCAGCACCTATTTCCGCGGTCTCAACTACCTGCTCAACGAGCAGCCAGACAAGGCGATCGAACTGTTCCTGCATATCGCCGAACTGGACAAGGAAACATTCGAAACCCAGGTCGCGCTCGGCCATCTGTTCCGCAGGCGCGGAGAGGTCGACCGTGCGATCAGGCTGCACCAGGGGCTGGTGCAACGGCCCGACCTCAGCGACCAGCAGAAGGTCCAGGCGCTGCTCGCGTTGGGGGAAGACTACATGCGCTCGGGCCTGCTGGACCGGGCCGAAAGCGTGTTCACCGACCTCACCGGCATCGACCAGCGCGCGCCGCAGGCGCTCAAGCACCTGATCGGCATCTATCAGACCGAGCGCGATTGGGAAAAGGCCATCCACAACGCGCTGCGCTACGAGGAAGTCAGCGGCGAGCCGATGGGCAAGCTGGTGGCGCAGTTCGAATGCGAGCTGGCGGAGCGCTACCGCACCGCCAACGATCCGCAGCAGGCACGGGCGGCCATTGCCCGCGCCTACCAGGCCGATGCCGGCTGCGTGCGCGCCGGCATCCTGGAAGGCAAGATCGAGTCCGACGCCGGACATCCGGAGGCCGCGGTGCGCGCGTTCGAGCGCGCCGCCCGGCACGACCCGGACTATCTGCCGGAGGTGTTGCCCAGCCTTCTCGCCAACTACGAGCAGGGTGGCGATCTCGCCGGCGCGCGCGCGTTCCTCTCCGAAATGTGCGAGCACTATCGCGGCATCGCGCCGGTGCTGGCGCTGGCTCGTTTGGTGGAGGCGCAGGATGGCGTCACCGCGGCCCGCGCGTATCTGGCAGGGCAGCTCAAGGACCGGCCTTCGGTACGCGGCGAAGCCGCACTGATCGACCTGACCCTGGCCGAGGGGGCCGATGCCAACGCGACGTTGAACGACCTCAAGCACATCACCGAACAACTGCTGGTCCGCAATCCGAGCTATCGCTGCACCCGCTGCGGTTTCGGCGCCCGCAGCCACCACTGGCAATGTCCCAGCTGCAAGGAATGGACGACGGTCAAGCCGCTGCTCAATTACGCGGTCGTCTGATGCCGACGCTGATTTCATGGGTGCTGCTGCATCTGGTGTTGGCGGCCTTGGGCACATGGCTGGCGCGCGGTTACGCGCTGCGCAGCAAACTGATCGACCAGCCGGGCGAGCGTCGCAGCCATCGCGCCGCGACCCCGCGTGGGGGCGGCATCTCGATCGTGGTGGTCACGGGTCTGGGAGCGCTGGTGCTTTCGGCTTATTGGCCAGCCCAGGCGCCGCTGTTGGCAAGCTTCGTCCTCGGCCTGCTGCTGGTCGCGGGAATAGGCTGGTGGGACGACCACCGGCCCCTGTCGCCCTGGCTGCGTCTGGCGGTGCAGGGCGTGGCGGCCCTAATCCTAGGCGGGGGCTTTTACCGCTCGACCGGATTATGGTTTCCGGCGGTGGCTGCCGTCTTGCTGGTGATGGTGCTGGTCAACGTATGGAATTTCATGGATGGCATCGATGGGCTGGCTGCCACCCAGGCCGGGCTTGTCGCCACCGGGGTGGCCGTAGTTGTGGGTTTTGGCCCCTGGGGTCTGGTCGCAGCAGGTCTGGCGGCCGCAACCTGCGGCTTCCTTCCTTTCAATTTCCCCAAGGCCAGGGTTTTTCTGGGGGATGTCGGCAGCGGCGCCCTCGGATACATGTTGGCGGCGCTGCTGCTGGTGGGGATAATGGCGGGAACCGTGATGTGGCCGCTGCTGTTCCTGCCGCTGGCGGCGTTTCTTGTTGACGCTTCCTTCACGCTGATGGCTCGCATGCTGCGCGGCGAACGCTGGTGGACTCCCCACGTCCAGCACGCTTACCAGCGCTGGGCTCGCAGCAAAGGTCGGCACACGCAAGTCACCTGGGCGTATGGCCTGTTCAGTCTTGGAGCTGTCATTGTGATGCTGATCCCCGTAGGCTGGCGGCCCTTGCCTGCACTGGCGATCTGCTTGGTCTGGTACGCTATCGCTGGATGGGGCTGGTGGATTCTGCAGAAAGACCATTTCCTGAGTGGGAAAGCGAGCCGATGATTTCTTGGCGAGACCGCTTGGCGGCAATCGTGCCCAGGCTCATGGTGGTGGGCCATGACCTGCTGATGGTCTGGATCTGCTGGCAGGCACTGCATCACCTGCGCTACGCGGTGCTGGATAACGCGCCTGCGGTGCCGTTGTGGTCGACCGAAATCGCGATCCTGCTTCTGGCCCAGGGGTTGGTCTTCTGGCAGGTCGGGTTGTATCGAGGCCTCTGGCGGTTCGCCAGCGTTCCCGATCTCTGGAACATCCTCAAGGCGAGCCTGCTGGGCCTGCTTGCGGTAGTGCTCGGTTTGGGCATGTACAACCGGATAGAGTCGGTGCCGCGTCTGGTCCTGGCGGTGTATCCGTTTGCACTGGTGGGCTTGCTGGGCATGCCCAGGCTGATGTTCCGCGCGTGGAAGGACAACCAGAACACCGATAGCAAGCAGGACATCGCGGTTCGGGTGCTGATCCTCGGCGCTGGCCGCGCCAGCGAGGCGTTGGTGCGCGACCTGCGCCGCAGCGGCATGTATCAGCCCGTGGGACTGCTGGACGATGCCCCAAGGCTGCATGGCACCAAGCTGCACGGCGTGCCGGTGCTGGGCGGCCTGTCCGATGCCGCCGCCATCGCCAAGGAAACGGCAGCCAAGCTCATCGTCATCGCCATGCCCTCGCTGGATGCGGCGACCATGCAACGCGTGGTCGCGATCTGCGAGAGCACAAGCTTGCCATTCCGCACGGTGCCCCGGCTGGTCGACGTGCTGGAGGGACGTTCGCTTCCCGGCGAACTCAAGGAAGTCGCGATCGACGATCTGCTTGGGCGCAAGCCGGTGACGCCGGACTGGAAACTGATCCGCGGCTGGCTCGGCGGGCGCACGGTATTGGTTACGGGTGCCGGCGGCTCGATCGGTTCGGAGCTGTGCCGGCAGTGCGCGCGCCACGGCGCGCGTCGCATCGCATTGGTCGAAATCAACGAACTCGCCTTGACCAATGCCGAGGCCGAGCTCAGGCGCGCCTTCCCGGACCTGGAAATCATCTGCGTGCTGGGCAGCTGCGGCGATCCCGCCGTGATCAGGCACGCACTGCGGATCGCCGAGCCGGACGCGGTGTTCCACGCCGCGGCCTATAAGCAAGTCCCGTTGCTGGAGCAGCACCTGCGTGAAGCCGTGCGCAACAACGTACTGGTGACCGAAACCGTCGCCAGAAGCTGCCGGGATGCGGGCGTGGCCACGTTCGTGTTCATCTCCACGGACAAGGCGGTGGATCCGGTGAACGTGCTGGGCGCGACCAAGCGTCTGGCCGAAATGACCTGCCAGATGCTCGACGACCGCAGGTCCACGCGCTTCGTGACCGTGCGCTTCGGCAACGTGCTCGACTCGGCCGGCAGCGTGGTGCCGCTGTTCCGCGAGCAGATCCGTCTGGGCGGGCCGGTGACCGTGACCGATCCGCAAGTCACGCGCTATTTCATGACCATTCCCGAAGCCTGCCAGCTGATCGTGCAGGCGGCCGCAGGAGCGGCGCACGCGTCCATCTACACTCTGGACATGGGCGAGCCGGTGCCGATCAGGATGCTGGCCGAACAGATGATCCGCCTGGCGGGCAAGCAGCCCGGGAAGGACATCGCGATCGTCTACACCGGGCTCCGTCCGGGCGAAAAGCTGCACGAGACGCTGTTCCATGCCGATGAACTCTATCGGCCCACCTCGCATTCCAAGATCCTCGAGGCGCGCGCGCGCGATACTTCGCCCG